>JALSHP010000104.1 GCA_026982175.1 Campylobacteraceae bacterium | reverse complement strand
TATCATAGTATCCGTTGCCAAAGAGGGAGGAAAAGCAAAAATGACCTCTTCAATCCCTTTAATCGCATCACGTAGGTGGTACTCATCTAAATCTTGAAGCTCTGTAACGATGTAATAGATGCCCTTATACTGCCCACTCTCTTCAATGGTGATAATATCTTTAGCACTCTGCACAATACAAAGCATGGTATTGTCACGAAACTCATCGGCACAAATGAAACAGAGTTCATCTTCACTCATGTTATGGCACTGTTTACAACGCTGAATGTTGTTGACCCCCTCTTCAATGGCATGAGCGAGTTTCATTCCTGCAAAGCTGTTTTCCATAACGATGTTGTATGCCATCCGAATGGCAGATTTTTTACCAATACTTGGCAACTCTTGAAAGGCAGAGACTAAGTTTTCAAAAGCTTCTATTTTGTATTTTTTCATGCTTACACAATGTAGTCTGAAACTTTAGAACCTGTGGCAACAGATTTAATGAAACTAAGGACTTCTAAGTGAGCAGGATGTGTGGCATAGGCTTCTAATCCTGCTTGGTCATCAAAAGTTGTGTAAAGACTCAAATCCATCGCTCTTTCTTCTTGTGAAAAGTTAATGCCTACCTCCATGCTTATAAGCGTTGGGACTTGTTCCACTAATGCTTCAAGCATTGTTTTTACTTTTTGCATATTCTCTTTTTTATTCTCTTCTTTAAAATCAATCATTACAATATGTTTCACCATAAACTAGCTCCTAAAATTGTCACATTTTTTATTCGCGATTATAGCAAAAATTATGCTAGAATTCGCCCAATATTTATACAATAATAATTTGGAGCAATGAATGACAGAAATAGACTATTATGAAATTTTAGAAGTAAGCCGAACATGTAGTGGTGCTGAACTTAAAAAATCATACCGTAAACTTGCCATGAAGTACCATCCAGACCGTAACCCTGATGACAAAGAAGCAGAAGAGAAATTTAAAACACTTTCAGAAGCCTATGAGGTTTTAAAAGATGCAGATAAACGTGCCATCTATGACCAATATGGGAAAGCAGGACTAGAAGGTCGTGGCATGGGTGGAGGCTTCGGTGGAGGTCAAAACATGGACGACATTATGGACATGTTTAACTCCATGTTCGGTGGAGGTGGTGGAGGCTTTGGTGGAGGTCGCCAACAACGCCGTGACCCAAGCCAAAAGTACAATCTTGACTTTGAGATTGAACTTCCTTTAAAATTTAACGAAGCTGTCTTTGGCTGTGAGAAAAAAATTGACATCAAATACAAAGTCGCCTGTGACGACTGTAAAGGAACAGGAGCAGAAGATGGAAAACTAGAGACGTGTGACTACTGTAATGGTCAAGGTCAAGTGGTCATGAAACAAGGCTTTATGTCCTTTGCTCAACCTTGTCCTAAATGTCATGGTGAAGGGCAAAAAGTAGCCTCTTCTTGTGGTGCGTGTTCAGGTCGTGGCTATCATGAAGAGCCAGATACTGTAACCATTAAAATCCCTGCTGGAGTAGATACAGGTAATCGTTTACGCGCACAAGGCTATGGTAATGAAAGTAAAAATGGACAAAGAGGAGACCTCTACTTAACCTTTAATGTCGCCCCAGATGAACACTTTGTACGCGATGGAAACAATGTCTACATAGAAGTTCCTGTCTTCTTTACCCAAGCTGTTTTAGGGGAAAGCATTACCATTCCTTGTCTTGATGGTGAGTTAGAGCTTGACCTGAAAGTAGGCACAAAAGACAAAGCACAGTTCGCCTTTAGAGATGAAGGCATTGCCGATGTTCATGGTGGAGGAAAAGGTCAATTGGTCGCACAAGTGAAGATTGTCTATCCTAAAAAGCTCAACGATGAACAAAAAGAGCTACTCTCCAAACTTCAAGAGAGTTTTGGGGTCGAGAGTAAACCTCATAGCTCTAAATTTGAATCGGCTTTTGCCAATGTCAAAGAGTGGTTTAAGAGTAGGTCTTAAGCCTAAAACACTTTTTGATGTAATATTATTTTATTTTCAGCAGATTTTAGGTCTGCTGAACCTTTTCTTTTATCATACACTACTACATAAATCTCATCATCTTTTTGTAGATAATTTTTTTCACCAAAAGGGGCATACGCCGTAGCTCCTATTGAGATTAATGCTTCTTTAGGGTAGCCACATGCTTTGAGATGTTCAGCTATATCTTCTAAAACAGCAAAATCTTTCTGTTCATTCATCTTCTCAATGAGCCAATCTTCTAACTTTTTGTAAAAATAACTGTATCCCAAAAGTGGTGCATCGACTCCATACTCATGTAAACCCCCATCACGCTTAAGAAAAGAGCATAGATGAAAATTATCCATCACCCCACCCTCTTCAAATTTGTCAATCTCTATCCACTTTTTGGCAATTCCTTTAGAGTTAGCTGACCACGACTTCTTTTCGGAGATTTTTCTTGCCCCCTCTTTTCTAATGGTACAATCATTAAAAGCTGTAAATTTTTTAGCCTTTAAATCTATGACTTTAAAATGTTCATCATAAACAATCTCAAACAAAATAGCCACTTCAGGTTCAACTTGGGCATTAGCTTCATATTTTGGTAATTCTAATATCTCATCTCCAATAGAATAACGACCTAAAAAACTTTGAGAATTTGGCAAATAAAAAGGAAAAATACCTTTTGGAGCATTTGCTTCTTTAGTAACAACATTTTCAAAATCTTTCTCTTCCCCTGCTTGTCTTAAATGATGAGCAAAATTTCCTGCAACCCCTAAACCTATGAGATTTTTTAACATACTTATTACCTTTACTTATAGTGTCTATAATTTTACAATAATAAAAAAAAATATAATTTAAAATATTAACAGAATTTCATATTTTACTAAGATTTTTTAAGATAGAATAAATTATAACAGAATATAGGAGTTCTTTCATGATTCAAAAAAAGTCTTTATTCCATACAGTCATCATATTCACTTTCCTCTATTTACCACTACAAGCGGTTGAAGTCAACATCACCGAGGGCTTACCCTATGTCGATGTCGATGTCGATGGTAAATCTGTACGTATTGAAAGAATTCAAGATACAAAACATAAACTTAAAAATTCATACTCTAAAACTTCAAGACCTGCTCCTCCCTTCTCCATTCAACCGTTTCAACCTATTAAAGGCATAGAGACAGTTAGTGAACTAGATGTAATTGACTTTCTCAAAAATCAAGTATCACTCAATAAAGGGGTACTCATTGATGCACGTATGCCAAAATGGAACAAAGCAGGAACCATTCCAGGCTCTACCAATATTCCTTTTTCAATCTTATCGGCTAAAAATGGAGATTATATTAAAAAAATCTTTACCCTTCTCGGTGTAAAAAAAGAGAAGAAATCTTGGAATTTTGATTCAGCCCATAATCTATTAATTTTTGATAATGGACCTTGGTGTCAACAGGGTGTACGTGCCATGAAAAATTTACTAAAACTAGGTTATCCAAAATCAAAAATGCTCTACTACCGAGGTGGTATGCAGTATTGGCAGATTTTAGGCTTAACAACCATTCAGCCGAAATAGATACAGAAACATTTCATAAATAAAAGGAGAGAAGATGTTAAATAAAGACCAGTATAATCAAGATGAGTACAACGACTATTATCGGCAAGAAGTTGAAGGTTCAGAATTGGGGAGTTCCTCTTCTAAAGAAAATAAGTTCGTCGGTAAATTCATTGCACTTCTAAGCCTTTTGGCATTAGCCATTGCTTCCTATTTTGGATATAAAGCATTTAGCGAGACCTCAATAAGTGATAATAATCACACGACGAATGTTCCTGCTAAGGAGACGACATCTTCTCTTCCTACAAGTGTTCAAGAGAAATCCACTGCTATTGAGAGTCCAAAAGTTAAAATACCTATAGATAAAATGCCTGAAAATAAAACTATTCAAGAAAAAGGTGTTGAGAAGAATTCTATTGAAAAAAAGCCTCTTGAAGAGAAGAATCGCACC
>JALSHP010000103.1 GCA_026982175.1 Campylobacteraceae bacterium | reverse complement strand
AGATACGGCGAACAATGCTTACCTTGACAATTCAAAAGAGCCAGGTAGAAAAGTTGGACAACCAGACAACAAAGCATCTCACTTTTTTGTAGCTCAGTACTGGGCAGATGCATTGGCAAATGGTTCAAGCCCTAAATTGGCTGAAAAGTTTGCACCTGTGGCTAAAGCTCTAAAAGACAATGAAGACAAAATCATTGAAGAGCTTTTAGCTGTTGAAGGTAAAGCTCAAGACATCGGTGGGTATTTCCATCCAAATGATGAGTTAGCTGCTAAGGCTATGCGTCCTAGTGCTACGCTTAATGCTATTATTGATGCTATCTAACTAGTGCAATAATCTCTATTTTCACCCTTTTTTGGGGTGGAAACCTTATTAATATTTTTTCTTCTAAAAGTTTCTATATATTTTCAAACGGATTTATAATTGTTAAACTATTTTCTATCACAAGATTATGTTGCATATCTTCTGAATAAAGCGTTGAACAGCCACTCTCTAAAGCAGAAGCCACAACCAAAGAATCCCAGTATGATATATTGTATTTTTTTCTAATTTGAGATGCTTTTGTATAAGTTTGAACTTTCAAGTCTTCAACTAATGCTATACTAAAGAGATTCTCTTCTATGCTTTTAATAACTAATTCATCATCAAGTTTAAATTTTCTTATCATATTAAAATGAAGCTCATTTAAGATTTGAACCGAAATAATAATATCTTTTTCATTAAAAATCTTGGCTAAGAGCTTTAAGGATATTGCTCTTTTTCGTAAATCTTCTTCTTTATTCTTTTCTTTAGGTTCTGTTAAAGCATAAATAAATATATTAGTATCAAGAAAAACTTTATCTTTCATAAATCTCATCTCTTGTAGCAATATCACTATAACTATTTATCGTAATAGGATTCAAAAACCCACTTGGTAGATCTTTTTGTTTAGGAGTTGAGGAAGGTTTTAGACTATTTTCTTTGTTAGTTCGATTTGAAATTATCTCTAAGCCATCATTTTTCAAATGATTTAAAAGCCATAATACTTTATCAAATAATTGTTCATTTTGGACGTTTAGGGTAATGGTCATTTTTTAGCCTTTTTTGTATATTTGTTGTTATTTATTATAGCTAAAGAAGTTTATAGTCTATATTCTAGTAGAAAAATTTATAGCTGTAGCTAAAGCTCACAACATTGATGGAATATAGTTTTTAAAATGAGATAGGAAGATAGAAACTTACTTCAAATCTTTTATCATCGCTTAGGTGATGATGTTTTCTATAGATAGTATAAGGTGGTCTAATGGTGGTTTCATAACCACTATTAGGCAACCACTCTAAATAAACCCAATGTATAAACCTTAAAATATCTCCATCCTCTCCCTCTATATCAAATTTAGCATAGACACCTTGACTAATGGTAAGTTGCGGTAATTTTGTATTTTTTTCTAAGAGTCTCTCTTTAGGCACTAAACAAGCAACATGCTGACATTCGCCGAGTGCAGTAAGTGCAGGATTATCATGATAGAGTGAAATCATGGTGTAGGAGTCAATATGATGAGAAAATAACCATGTTTGTATCTTTTGCCATGTTAAGCGTATCTTTTTTTCATACCCTCTGTGTCGTATATAATAAGCTGACATCTCAGGCATTTTCACAATGTCTGGCGATATATCTTCAAAAGAGGCGGTTGACCTACTGGCATAGGGAGAACTTAGGAGCAGTTCTTGTGAATACTCTTTATAGCCCCCTTTTCGCCAAACTTTTGGTGACATAGCATACCTTTTTTTGAAAGCACGTATAAAAGAGATGTGTGAAGCGTAACCACATAGAAGTGAAATTTGTGAAATGGTGGAGTAGTGATTAGTAAGTAAAAGCGTAGAGGCTTTTTGTAAACGAATAGATTGAATGCTCTCATAGATATTTCGTCCAAAAACCTCTTTAAAAATTTTGTGCATGTAAAATTTATTGATAGAGAACATTTTGGCAAGTTCATCTAAATTAATCGCCGTATCAATATGCACATAAATATAATACATAATGTCATTTGCCATATTTGTGTTTTTTTCTAGGGTCGCTCGTTTCATAAATACCAACTTTAGATAATTTTTAAGATAAAAATAGATAATAATTATAACAAAAAAAGTATAGTATAAAGATTGTTAATCCTCTATAATGCTCTAAATTAACAAGGAAAATTGAGATGAACAAAAAGATTACAAAAATCCTCATAGCCAATCGTGGTGAAATAGCCCTACGTATTATTAGGGCGTGTAAAGAGTTAGAAATTTTATCTGTTGTGGTTCACTCTAAAGTAGATACTAAAGGGGTGTGGGTCAAAAAAGCCGACAAAGCCATTGAGTTAGAGGGGCATCCTGTAGAGGTCTATTTAGATTATGAGAACATCATTAAAGTAGCTAAAGAAAATAGATGTGATGCCATACACCCTGGCTACGGATTTCTTTCTGAAAGTGCTGATTTTGCCAAAGCGTGTGATGAAAATGGCATTATTTTTATTGGTCCAAAAGCAGAGCATATTGAGCTATTTGGTGATAAAATTGCTTCAAAAAATGCCATGCGAGAGATTGGTGTGCCTGTTATTGAAGGGACACAGAGTCCTATTGTTGACATAGATGAAGCACAACAGATAGCCAAAGAGATTGGTTTCCCTGTCATCATCAAAGCTGCCTTTGGTGGTGGTGGTCGAGGGATGCGTATTGTTCGAGCCGAAAAAGAATTTAAAACGCTTTTTGAAGCAGCCGCCGCCGAATCAAGAAAGTATTTCGGTAATGATGAGATGTTTATTGAGAAGTTTGTGGAAAATCCACGACACATAGAGGTTCAAATCATTGCTGATAAATATGGTAATGTTGTGCATTTAGGGGAACGTGATTGTTCCATTCAACGACGACATCAAAAAGTGATAGAAATTTCACCCTCTCCATTATTGAGTGATAAAGCAAGAAAAGAGATTTATCGTATCTCTATTAAAGCTGTTTATCGTTTAGGGTATGAGAGTGTCGGAACCATGGAGTTTTTGGTTGACGCTGATGATAATATCTTCTTTATAGAGATGAACACTCGTGTACAAGTGGAGCATCCTGTTACAGAGATTACTTCAGGAGTGGACATCATTCAACGTATGATTCAACTAGCAGAGGGGGATAAACTTCACTTTTTACAAGAGGAGATAAGCTTTAGGGGCTATGCTATTGAGTTTCGTATCAATGCAGAAGACCCAAACAATAATTTTATGCCCTCATTTGGAACCGTTGGTGAGTACTTAACCCCTGGTGGACCTGGTGTGCGTTTAGATACAAGTATTTATAGTGGGTACACACTACCGACTAATTATGACTCTATGGTTGGAAAACTTATTGTTTGGGCATTAGACTGGGAAGGTGTGGTCAAAAAAGCAAGACGTGCTTTAGATGAGTACCATATAGAGGGTATTACGACCAATATTTCTTTACATAAAGACATTGTTAATGATGCCGATTTTATTGCTGGAAAATTTGATACCTCATTTTTAGATGAGCGAGTAGGAAACTTTGCACTATTAAATGCCATTGCTCCATCAGGAGAAGAGAAAGGTATGAAGAAATTTTTCTCAAATCTTATGCAAAAAGGTTTAGTTTCTAAAAAGGGGGATTTTATTTAAACACTTAATGAATCGCTTATTGAATAGACAAACAGATAATAAAACTTGCTGTATAGAGATATTTTACGCTCTATAAACTATTAGAAAAATAAATTAAATTACAAGGAAAAAAACATGTCAAAATTACCAAAAATCATATGGTCAAAAATCGATGAGGCACCAGCATTAGCTACTTATTCGTTGTTACCAATTGTAAATGCATTTACACAAGCAGCAGGTGTTACCGTTGAAGAGAGTGACATCTCATTAGCAGGAAGAGTACTTGCTAGTCAAGGCTTAGCAGAAGATGAGCTTTCTAAACTAGGAGAAGTTGTTTTAGAAGCAGATGGAAACATCA
>JALSHP010000102.1 GCA_026982175.1 Campylobacteraceae bacterium | reverse complement strand
CAGAGG
This sequence comes from Campylobacteraceae bacterium, assembly GCA_026982175.1. GTDB lineage: Bacteria > Campylobacterota > Campylobacteria > Campylobacterales > Sulfurovaceae > UBA1140. The sequence goes on along the minus strand of JALSHP010000102.1, from coordinate 3,978 downwards.
TTCGGCATTTGGCTTCACTCATGGACACGATTAAACGTTTTAACAAAGTGGTTGATGGAAAAGATGAAATTCCTAAGACTCAAAATCTTATTGCCCAGTATCTTCTGCTCTATTCTTTGTCACTTCCACAAGGCATGGAGATTAACGACAAGATGGACATAGATGAACAAAAATTAAGAATTTCAGGGCAGATGGACATTGTAGACACTTCAAAAGATTTGGAGATGATAGCCTACATTGAGAATTGGTGGAAAAAAACAGCGTACTCTGCTACGGTTCAAGGGCAGACCTATATGTTTGCTCATATGCAAAAAGATGTGACCAATACTTTGGTTTACTCTTTGTCTTTGGCGATTGTGTTGGTGAGTGTGATTATGCTACTTATCTTTAAACGTCTCAAGCTTCTGTGGGTTTTCATTTTACCCAACATTTTACCTGTCATTTTAGTAGTGGGTCTCATGGGTTGGATAGGCATTACCATCGACATTGGCGTTGCCATTGCAGGAGCTATCATCATTGGGGTGGCTGTTGATGACACCATTCACTTCTTAGTCAAGTATTTCGATGCACGAAAAAGAGGGCTAAACCTAGAAGATACCTTTGATGAAGTCTTACGCTACGCAGGAAAAGCGATTTTGTTTACAACCATCATTTTAACCGTTGCTTTTTCACTCTTTGCCTTTTCAGAGTTTACCCCCAACCAAAACTTTGGGATTGTGACAGCCTTTGCCTTGGTCATTGCTTTTGTGGTAGATTTATTGTTACTTCCTGCTTTGCTTTCTTTGGTGGAGGGGGAGTAGGGGAAGAGCTAAATCGAATGATTTAGCTCTTTGAGAATTAAAAATTTAAAATAAAATATCTAAAATCTTCTATGTTCCCTTTTCTTGAGGGTTAGCTGTAGGGTGCATTTTAATGCACCACAAAAACAATATATTTCTCTTAGAATTGCTAAAATATTTGAATATCATTTAACGGTGCAATGAATTGACACCCTACAGATGCGAAGAGAAAAAGGGGAATCTGCTTTAAACCCTCAACAAATTATTCAAAACTCCTATGTTACGGTAAACCTTAATGTAGCTTTATTTCATACGCCACAGAACGTCCAGCCGTTCCCTCTTTTTGAACCAAACATCCTTTTTCAACTAAATCTTTTAGTTCTCTTGTTGCTGTGGGTTTACTTACCTTAGTTAAAGAAGCATATTTCCGTGTATTAATGCCACCTTCAAAGTTTCCATAGCCAACATCAAGTAGACGATTAAGTATCTTTATTTGTCGTTCATTTAATACAGTAGCTCTATGTTTATCCCAAAAGGCTGTTTTATCGAGTATGAATTTTATGCTCTCTTTTGCATCTTTTAATGCTATTAAAAATGTTCCTAAAAACCATTCAAGCCATTCTGTTATGTCTGGTTCACCTTTTGAACTTTTTTCTAATACATCGTAATAAGCTTTTTTATTTTTTTTGATAGCTGTTGAAATAGAATAAAGCTTTTGTTTTTTGTTGACCTCTTTGGCTACTACCCAGTCACTAATGGCTCTTGCTATTCTCCCATTTCCATCATCTAAAGGATGAATTACCACAAACCAAAAGTGAGCGATACCTGCTTTAATAATAGTTGCATTATCTTCATTTAACCAAGAGAAAAAGTTAGACATCTCTTCTTCTAATTTTAACATAGGTGGGGCTACATAATGTACCTTTTCTCTTCCTATCGCACCTGATACAATTTCCATTTCGTCGTTTCGGTATTTTGCTACACGTATGTCATGAAGTGTATTATGTTCTGAAGGAAAAAGAGCATAGTGCCAAGAAAAAAGTCGAGATTCATCAAATGGCTTTTCTATGTTGGAGACGGCATCTATTAGTATGTCGACGAGTCCATCAGTTTTTTTGTTTGAACTGTCTTTTAGACCAATTTCTATGCGAAACTTATTAGACAAAGAAGAGCGTACAGAGTCACGACTTAAGAGCTCTCCTTCTATGGCTGAGGTATCAATAATTTCTTGGGTAAATATCTCTATTTGTGCTTTTCCTAAATCCTCATCATTGATGCTCATATAGATTCCATCTAACAAGCCTTGATAATACTTTATCTCTTGTAGTATTGGTTCCAGTTTTGTTTGATTATATTCAAAATTAGGATAGCCTTCTCTTTGCCATATCCATTTTTTTTCGAGTGACATTTTTTGCCTTTGATATGATTGGTATGCTTAATCATATCATATTTTGATTTGATTAAAGTAATTAATCGTATCAAATTAAAATATTATTAATTTTATCCCTAAGGCATTACCCCCAATTTTTTAACTATAATTATAAGCATCATTTTATATAAATTTTTACAAGGATTAATCATGAAACAAATACTAACAAGTTTAGTTTTAGTCGGTACATTGGCGACAGCAGGTGGTTTTGCACAGGTGGGTGCTGCTTACTCTAAAGGAGCAAACGATAGCAATAATGGAACAGCCTTTGTGGGCTTAAATGTTTTAGGTGACATCGGCTTACGTTTAGAATACTCTAAAAACTTCTCAGAAAACCCAGAACTTTCAAATGAAGATATTAGCCGTTATGGACTTTTTGCGACCTATACACTTCCTTTAACCCCTTCATTTTCTATTACACCTAAAGCAGGTATCGTGAAAAATGATGGAAGTTTTACAGTGAAAAACTCTCTTGAAAAAGTAAGTGACTCCTCAACAGATTTTACTTATGGTTTAGAGCTTAATTATAAACTAAACAGTGCCATCTCTATGTTTGTGGGTTACACTGATTATGGAAATAAATTTGATAGCATTGGGGCAGTTGATGCTTCAGAATTTGACAGTCAAAACTATACTTTTGGTGTTAAAATAGATATATAGTGCTACACTCATAGGCAGAAGCGTAAGAAAATATTACGCTTCTCTCTTTTTTTTTAAATATTTATCTACTCTCTCAAACAAGCCTGTAAGCTAAAATATCCTTTTAAAGCCCATAAAATAGTGATTTTCTCTAAAAGTTAACTATATTTAGTTAATATAGTTTAGTCTATGTATATAAACTATATTAAATTATTTAACTAAACTAAACCTTGACAACTTAGACTCAATGATGTATAATCCCCGAAATCTTTAAATATTTACTATTTGGAGATGTAAATTTTAATTAGGAGTGGTATCTATTATGAGTGATAAAAGTGAAAATCCTACCATAGAGACTGAACCAGAAGAGAAAGTTGAGACTCCCGAAACTGAAGAGGTCGCCCAAGAGGAGAGTGAAGCAGTAGAGGAAGAGGGTGTTGATGAGCTTACACAACTCAAAGCCTTAGTAACTGAATGGGAAGATAAATATTTAAGAGCCCATGCAGACTTTGAAAACTCTAAAAGATTGTTAACCAAAGACAAAGTAGCTGCCGTGTCGTATGCAAACGAAAGTTTTGCGAACGATGTACTTTCGGTGGTGGATTCTTTTGACTCTGCCTTAGCAATGATAGCAACAACAGAAGCCGAAGAGGAGTCTGAAGTTGTCACTAAGATTAAAGAGGGTTTAGACCTCACTTATGCACAATTGACTAAAGTGCTTGAAAAAAATGGCATTAAAGCCGTAGATTGTGAGGGTGAGTTTAACCCTGATTTTCATCAAGCCATTATGCAAGTAGAGAGTGAAGAGAAAGAAGCAGGTGAGATTGTTCAAGTGCTTCAAAAAGGTTACACCATTAAAGATAGACTTTTACGTCCTGCGATGGTTTCAACAGCAAAATAATCAACAAAATCTAAAAATGCTATCTAAATGCAACATAGGTAGCATTTTTTAATTTGAAAAAACATTACAATAACGCAATTAATAAAAAAATAGATAACAAAGGAATAAATATGAGTAAAGTATTAGGAATTGACTTAGGAACAACAAACTCTGCAATGTCAGTGTTTGAAAACGGTGAAGCAAAAATCATTGCCAACAAAGAGGGTAAAAATACCACACCATCTATTGTG
>JALSHP010000101.1 GCA_026982175.1 Campylobacteraceae bacterium | reverse complement strand
AGAAAAATGCTACCCCTTCCCCTCTTTCTATGGCTTTTTGGGTCATGTTTAGAACCAAAGAAGTATTATGTGTCACCGTCATATCTTCAAGTAAAAACAACTTATTCCCATCTATCTCAAAACCATAATAGTCATCTACTTTGTCAAACTCTACTTTAATGCCTGTATATTCTATTTCATCAGAAACACTATATTTATCTGAATAAATGAAAGAGAGCTTTGAAAAGTCAAGTTTACTTTTGTACCCCTTATAATTACTCTTAAACTTAGTGGACTTCTCTAAATATTCAGAAAGCTCAATGTTTAAAATATCACCATGTTTATGTTTTCCCTCATTTCGAGAACGTTTAAGTGATAAAATATGCGATTTATTAACCCTATAATCTATCCCTTTATTTTGCCGAACCCAATACATCTCTTCACGTCCACGAGCTAAAGAGAGAACTTTTCTAGGCGTTGAGTCATCTCCCATTAACTCATCACCCACCACAACATCTTCTACTTTTTTAAGCTCTCCAGAATACATTAACACCTTTGTACCTTTTCCAAGGCATTTCCCCATCGCAGGACGTGCAGCAATAATCACCAAATCCCCTTTACCAAACCCTTGTGTTTTATCATTAAGGTTATGAAACCCTGTGTCAATCCCAAGCAGTTTAGAGTTACCTAAGGCTTTTAGACGGTTAATCTCTTCTATCATTGAAAGGGTTATCTCTTTGGACTCTCTAAAGTCTTCAGAGGTGGAGTTTTGCGTAATCTCATAGAGCTTTTTCTCCACCATATTCATCACTTCATCGGTGGGCAAGTCATCTTCTATGGTTACTTTTTTGATGGTCGTTGCCAAAGTAGCTAAGGCTCTTTTGGTTGAACGTGATTTGATTTCCCCCAAATAGGCATCGGTATTAGAGATAGGGTTAGAGGCTAAAATGTCAAGAAGTGCTACCTCATCATAATTATCACTGCTACTTAATTTACTCTTTAAAAACTCTTCATCAATCGGCTTGTCTTCACGTGCAAGTTCTTCCATGGCTGAAAATACATGCTGATGAAAAGGCAAATAAAAGTCATGTGCTTTTAATTTGGCTGCTAACTCCTCAAAAATTTGAGGGTCAAATAAAATAGCTGAAAGCACTGCTCTTTCAATGTTTAAGTTGTACATGTTTTCGTTCATTATCTCTCTTCCCATTTAAATATGTCTAATATAATTATTGTATCTTTTTCTTCATCAATCAAGTAGGGTAAGGTATATCCATCAACTATTAAGTCTCGTATATTTTCATTGTCGTAATAATATGATTGTCTAAACTTATAAGGCATATAGTCTAAACTATTTATTGATTTTTGTAGCTTTTTTTTAAAATTTCTAGCTCTATTTTGAGAATCTCTAGCAATAAATAATATTAAACTTTTTAAACTATTTTCAAAAAGTTCCGTTTTAACGATTCTCAACTATTTAGCCTCATCAATAATTTTGTCTAACTCATCCCAATATTTCTCATTGAACGCTGTAAAATCCTCTGGACTTTGTCTATAATGTTCAACCGATTCAGCCACACGCCGTTTCGCTTCTTGCGTTCCTATGCTAGGGTAGCCATCATCCACAAAAGCAAATTGGGATAAAAACTCATTAAACTTTTTTTGAATGTCTATACCACCTTTTTTAATCTCTTCATAAATATCACTCTCTATGTTTAAATTTATACTCTGCATAAGCTACTCCTTATCATTTAACTCTATTATAGCCAACTACCATTAAGCCTGTTTCGCAGCAAAAGCCTCAACTTCTTGCACAAATCTGTCTACCAACTCGTTTTCTGGCAGTCGTGCAATCACTTCACCTTTGAGCATTACAAGCCCTGCTTCTTTACCATAGGCAATCGCCACATCGGCATGCTTTGCTTCACCAATGGCATTGACCACACAACCCATCACCGACACGTCCATAGGAGTTTTAATGTGAGCTGTTCTTTTTTCAACTTCGGCTACGGCTTTAACAAGGTCAGCTTCAATGCGTCCACAAGTAGGACATGAGATGATGTTTAGCCCCTCTTTAATTCTCCCAGAGTCTTTTAAGATGGCTTTTCCTACTTTGATTTCCTCTTCAAGCTCTCCTGTAATGGAGATTCGCATCGTATCACCAATACCATCAAGTAGTAAAGCACCAAGCCCAATAGAAGACTTAATGGTCGCATGAAAAATTGTTCCAGCTTCTGTAACCCCTAAGTGGAACGGATAGTTATTTTTAGGGCGTAACATTCGGTAGGCATCGACCGTTCGCTCTACATCTGAAGCTTTGAGTGAGACTTTAATGTCACTAAAGCCTAAATCTTCTAAAAATTTAATGTTATAGTCAGCACTTGCTACCATACCCTCAGCTGTTGCTCCATATTTGTCATCAAACTCCGACTCCAATGACCCTGCATTGACCCCAATACGAATAGGCAATGAGCGTTCTTGACATGCTTTGACAATCTCTTTAATCTTATGTTTATCATTAATGTTTCCTGGGTTAAAGCGAATACAATCAACCCATTTAGCAGCTTCTAGTGCCAACTTATAATGGTAATGAATGTCAGCAATAATTGGCAAAGAGACCTGCTCTTTAATCTCTTTAAGTGCCAAGGCATCTTCCATTTTAGGCACAGCCACACGTACCATGTCAGCTCCTGCAAAATGTAAACGGTTAATTTGCTCAACGGTTTCAGCCACATTATGGGTGTCAGAGTAGGTCATAGACTGCACAGAAATAGGAGCATCTCCCCCTACGGCTACATCGCCTACATAAATTTTTTTGGTTGGGTATCTTTCTTTCATTATTGCTTCTTTATTATTTTAGTGCTTTAAGCCTTACGGCAATATTTTTTTCTTTATTCAAATGCTATTTCATGGTGAAATAAATTGCACCCTACCTTGTCCAATTTTATCTAAATCTGTAGGGTGTCAATTTATTGCACCAAAATTTTCATCTCTATCTTATAGCAAATTTTACCCAAAAATACTAAGAGAACTCCACAGGATCCATATCTATTTCTATGAGAGGATTGTTTACAGCGTGTAGTGCTTTGAGCATCGCTTTACGACTTTTGGCACGTAACAAAATGTTAAACCGATACTTATTCGCAATCCGTTCAATGGGGGCTTTTCCATGCCCTACTATCTCAACTTCTTCAAAGGCTTTGAGTTTAGTGACCGTGTCAAGCGTGATTTTTCCTGCTTTTGCTTCTTTGAGATGTGAAATCAAAATCCGTGCCAAACTCACAAAAGGAGGATACATATCTTCCACAAAAAACATCTCATCTTTTAAAAAAGCTTCATAATCATTAAGATAAAGCGAGAAAAATTCAGCATTTTGTGACTGCACAATCACCTCTGCATTCTTCGCCCTACCCGAACGCCCTGCAATTTGTAAAAGCAGACTCATCGCCCTCTCTCTTGCTCTATAATCTCCCAAACCTAAAATATAATCCATACCTAAAATAATAGAGAGTGTAATGTTCGCATAATCATGCCCCTTACTTAACATCTGTGTTCCTAAAAGTAAGTGACTCTCTTTGGCTTCAAAACGCTTCAAGGCTTTTTTGAGTTTACTAGCCGTGCTAATGCTGTCGGTGTCAAACTGCTCTACTACCATGTCAGCAATGCCCTGCTCCACCATCTCTTTGGCTTCAACTGTTCCCATACGTTCACTTGTCAAAGGCTCATGCCCACACGCACTACAAACGGTTCTAATGGCTTCGGTAAAATTACAATAGTGACACTTCAAGTGCCGAACTTTACGGTGCAGTGCCATACCCACCGAACAGTAGGGGCAAGTATGCGTTTCGCCACATTTTTGACAATACAGATACTTAAAGTTCCCCCGTGTTGGCACAAACAAAAGCGACTGTTCCCCTGCTTCAAAATTGCTTTTTAGCTTCTTTATCATGCCATTGGTTAAGCTTGTTCCCTCTACAAAAGTGTAGTTTTTTTGCGTCTGTATAAAGGGTTTTTTGAGTCGTACT
>JALSHP010000100.1 GCA_026982175.1 Campylobacteraceae bacterium | reverse complement strand
AGGGTACTTTTAACGGCAAATCCACAAGGGTTTCCATGTTTAACAATACATACGGCATTTTCAGCACCAAAAGAAGAAGCAATTTTTAATGCACCATTAACATCATTAATGTTGTTAAATGAGGCTTCCCCTTTGAGTTGTTTAAAGTTTTCACTAAAGTGCTTATCAAACTCATACAATGCCCCTTGTTGGTGAGGATTTTCTCCATAACGTGTTTGAAAAGATTTCTTACCTGTAATAAACTGATACTCCCCAAAACCATCGTTAAAACGCCCGTTCATGTAGTTTGCTATCATCGAATCATACGCTGCCGTATGCTCAAATGCTTTTATCATCAAATTACGTCTAAAGGTTAAATCATCTGATTGATTCTCTAATGCTTCTAATATAGAAGCATAATCAGCACTATCCGTTACGATTAAAACATCATTAAAATTCTTCGCTGCTGAACGTACCATGGTAGGTCCACCAATGTCAATGTTTTCAATAATCTCATCAAAATCTTCTGTACGCTCAATGGTCTCTTTAAATGGGTAAAGATTAACACAGACAAGATCAATGCCCTCAACTCCTAGCTCTTTGGCTTGTGATACATGACCTGCATCACCACGTTTGTGTAAAATCCCTCCATGAACATAAGGGTTAAGTGTCTTCACTCGCCCCTCAAAACACTCTGGAAACTTTGTCACTTCATCAATCTCAATTACCTTAACACCTGCTTGGGATAACTTTTTATACGTTCCCCCAGTTGAGATAATCTCCCAACCCATCTTCTCTAAACCTTGTGCAAACTCTACCACACCACTTTTATCGCTTACGCTTAACAATGCTCTCATCAATTAGACCTTAAAAATATTTTTGAAATTATAACAAAATCTAGTAAAATTTTTGGTTTAATTATAATAAAAGGATTTTCAAGGTACTATTTATAAAAGTTTATTTATGTTTTTATTCGTTCAATAAAGGAGAATGTATGAGCTTAGTAAGAAAAATTCTTTTAAATGTACTCTTAGTACAATTTTTAATATTTTTATATGTTGAGACTGTAAATAGGCAACCTTATGATACTCAAAAAATAGTACAAAAAACCTCTCCCGTTCAACCTAAAGAGCTTCCACAATCTCTACTCTATACTTTTTGGCAAGATAAAAAATTACAAAAAGAGATAATAATTTCTCAAAAAAAGATTGCTAAAATCTCAAAACCCAAAAGAGTACAAATAGCAAAAAAATCTAAAAAGATACTCTCCAAAATAGATAAAATAGCAAAATATGCCAAAGCCAAATTGGGCACCAAATATGTTTGGGGTGCTACAGGTCCTAAAACATTTGACTGTTCAGGCTTTACTAAGGAGGTCTTTCGCTCTACGGTTGGCATTAAAATTCCTAGAGTCTCTAGAGACCAAGCAAAAGTAGGAAAACTGATTAAATATGAAGAGCTAAAAGCAGGAGATATGGTCTTCTTTGATACTGAAAAGAAATTTTCAGGGAGAGTCAATCATGTAGGCATCTATTTAGATAACGGAGAGTTTATTCATGCCAGTTCAGCCAGAAAAAAAGTGATTATTACCAATTTTAAAAAGAAACCTTTTTATAAAAAACGTTTCTTATGGGGAAGACGGGTTATTTCAACCCAATCTTAATTTTAACGAAGTGCATCTTTATCTTCATATTCATCTTCCATTTCAAGTTTAGGGATAAGAATTGCAATTAAAATAATAACAGCACCAAAAATCAATACCGATAACTGCTCATTACCCTCAAATAAATTAGGTAAGATACCTTTACCTAAACTCTCTCCTTGTAGCGGTTTAAAAATATCATCATAAAAGAGTGTAAAGACAAGACCACCCAAAATACCACCAATAGCCCCAAAAAGAACATCAATTCTACCCTCTGCAATAGAGACAGGACCTGTCCCAGGACATTTACCCAGTATTGCCATTGATGCACCAAATAAAATACCCCCAATAATTAATCCTGGTAAAATAATAGGCTTAATATGATAATGTGCCACTCCTGCTTCTACCATAAAATAGATGGCTATACTAGAGATTCCTACAGCTAAAAAAAGCATTTTAGGGACAATGGTGTCTTTTAACATTGCAAAACCTGCAATCTTTTCAAACTTATCTACCCTAGCATACTGGACAATACCTCCAAAGATAACCCCTATTAAAAAAACCAAAGCAACTGAACCATGCCCTTGGTCAATCACTGTTTGAATCATCTGAAACACTCGACTTAAAAAACCCTCACCATCTGTTCTAAATACAATCTCATTCATTTACGTACCCTTTACATTGTAAAATAATCTACCTGTAATAATCAATGTTGCCATGACCACACCTCCAAAAACCATTGCTGAAATAGCCACTTGACTCATTCCTGATAAGAAATGTCCAGAGGTACATCCTCCAGCCAATCTAGCCCCTATCACCATAATAAATCCTGCAAAAAAACTCCATGATAATCGTGAGAATATAGAGTTATTTTTATACTGTTTCCAACCACTCGGAACCAGTGAGAATCTAAACGTTTTGGTAATAAATACAGAAGTAACAAACCCTCCAAAGAGAACTCCTAGCAACATAACACCTTCCCATGCACCTGCATTATTAATATGCTTTAGATAGGTATAATGCTCTGGGTCTAAGTTAAAAATAACTCCTGCTAAATAGGGAACATAAGTTGAAGCACCAATTGGTCTATCAGCGCCAAAGACAGAAATTGTCAATAGTAATAGTAGTGATAATAAGATACCACCCATCCACCAAGACAAACGATTTGATTTTGTATGTGCCATTGTAAATCCTTTGTTGTTTTCTTCAGTATAATAGAAAATTATAACTTTTATTAAATTTATCACTTAAGAAAATAGATTAAAAATTAATTGTTACGAAGGTAAACAAATAGGAGTAATTTAGTCTAATTTAAGATAGACTATAATAATATTATCTCACAAATGCTACTAAAAGTAATCTATCATTTTTTAATAGTTCTAAAAAGTAACACATTTTGAGAATAAATGAGTAGAGGAGAATCTACTCATCTAGTTTATTCGGTAATAGAAGTTAGAATTTTATTCATTCTTTTTTGGGCATCCTCTAAAACTTCTAAATCTTTTTTATCTTTAATATTTAAAGAACTTATCCAATTATAAACTGAAGGAAAAGCCATTTTCATCTCATCCTCATCTTTTTTCTTTGCTAAATAGAGAGAACAAGGGGCAAATGCTCCTGCTTCTGGACGACTTTTAGCAATGGTGAAGATAACAGGTAATTTACAAACTGAATAGACTTCATAAAAATCATACCCCTCATAATTTGCCTCTTCAAACTCATCTCCTAAATTGTTATGCCCTGCTATCACAAAACCATTGGGAGACAACTCACCTTCAAAAGCCATTTTTAGTTCATCTAATTCATCTTCCCACTCATCTTTGTCCATCTCCATCGAATAAGTTGTCACTAAGTCTCCTGGTGCTTTTATTGTTTTATAAGAAAGCTTTTCAAACTTACCATTTGGAAGTGCCTTTTTTAAAGCTTTAACCACCAATGCTCTAAGCTCAATAAGTAACTTTTCATCAGTTGGAATCTTCATAATCTTTGCCATTGCTTCAGCTGATAGCGTTGAGACTGAAATGGTTTTTTCACCTTTTTTAGTGTAGATAGACATACTCATTGGAGCAAATAGACCAACATTGTTATATTTTTTTGCCAATGCTAAAACCTTATCTTTTTTATAAAAAGTAAATAGATTATAGACATCAAAACTTGTTTCTTTAAACTGTTTCTTAAATGGCGTATTCATGTCTCTATTGGCTGAAACAAAAAAGCCAACTTTTTCAAATGCTTTTTGAATACTTTTAGGCGTAATTTTTCCATCTTTATTATCGGCTGTAAATATCTGTATATCATCTGTTATGACAGATGCTTCTTTTTTGACTTCTACCTTCTTTTTTTCTTCGGCCTTTTTACTATCAACTTTTTTACTATCAGCTTTTTTTTT
>JALSHP010000099.1 GCA_026982175.1 Campylobacteraceae bacterium | reverse complement strand
ACCTGTATTTTCTTCTCTTTCATCTCATATACCATAGATTCATCCTGTGCTATAGAGGTACGATAAGGAGTAGAAAAACTATTTCCATAAGTATCGTGTTTTTCAAGTTGAGGATAAAGTGCCGTGCGAATTTCATAGACTAAGAACTGTAAAATGTTGAGTAAAAGCACAAAACTAGAGATGCCCAAAACTATCTGTAAATACTTTTTAATACGACTGCTATTGACCACACGCAAGAGAGAAACTAATGCTAAAATCCAAAGCCAAACATAAGTTGGTGCATTATCTTCATGCCAGAGTAGAAGTAAAAAGAGTGTTGCTAAGAGTGACCATTTAAAGCCAAAGAGTTTAAAAATAGAGATACTCAACAACAAGAGTAAAAAAATATCCATTAAATTCCATTGATTAATCCATGTGTGACTACCATTGCTGTCGGCACCAAAGAGGGTAAAGATAGACCAAGCAGGAGGTAGGTGAAGCGAGGTCTCTACCTGAGAAAAAGTCTCATCCCAACCATTAATAGGAATGCTACTCAAGGCTTTAATATAACGTCCAGAAGCCTTAATGTTTAAACTACTTTCACGTAATTCAAGCCCTTTTTGTCCTCCCTCTTCTTGTTGATTAATTAACATTGGTTTTTGATTAACCATAACTGTACCTAAGGCTAAACTATCCGTTGCTTCTAATCGTCTAATTTTACTAATAGTTCCCACAATATTGTCTTTAAAAGCGTAGCCCTTACCATCAAAGTCTAACCACATCTCACGCTGTAATTTCAAATTATCTTTGGCATGAGTATAACTCTTATAGCGTTCTTTAAAAGTCAAGACTCTGCTCTCTTCTAGTAGATAAAGAGGGAATTTTTTCCAAGACTTTGGAATGTTAAGTTGTGTAGCATCAATTCCTAAAGCGTCAACAATCTCTATGGTTCGATACTTCTCATCTGCTTCAAAAGAGAGTAGCTCTTGATTGGCATATTTAAACTGATAATCTTTTAAGGCTAACGTAGTTAGATTTTTAGTAGCGTAAGCATCAACTTCAATCCGCCACTCACCTGCTTTTAGTTCAACTTCTAAGTTTTTATCTTCATTGATACGTGCATTCAATTGGCTACTAACGGATGAGGGTTCAAAATCTTTGAGAACAATGCCGTCTAAAATTACACTGCGTACTTTACCTGATACCCTAAGATTTAAAACCGTTTTCATACTTAAGGGGTGAGCATCTTTCACTTTACGATAAATAGAAACAGAAAGTGTTCCTTTTTTATGCGTTTCTAAATTTTTATTCTCTAACCATAATCTCTCTTGTCCATCAATCTTAGGGTTTTGAACCTTTTTATCTCCCTTGAAAAGAGAGACAATGGCGACCCCTTGAGGCAGTTGTAAAAATTTTATTTTAGGGTTTAAAGCAATCTCTCCTTGAATCACATAGGCACCACTATCCAAAAGCAGAAAAGGCTTCTTGCGTCCTAGTACAATTTGCTCTTCGCCATTTAGCGTAACATTTTTAATCCAATGGTCAGCCACATAGGGCAAAAATAGTTTATGTTGTTTATCGAAAATCTTAATATAAAATTTAAAAGATAAGGTTTCATTGTTAATCAGTACCTCTAGTTTAGAGGGGTAACTACAAAGAGACTTATCTTTTTGATAATGTTTAGGACACTCACTATCTTGAACATCATATAAAACCCAATCTTTCCATGGCTCTAAAACAGGAGGAATAGTTAAACTAGTAGACCATAAAAAATTAAAAGAAAAAATTAAAAGAAAAAAAGAAAGTAATTGTCTCATTGTTATACCTTGTTAAATATTATTAAATATCTCAAAGTATACTCTTTTTTAACTAAAATAAAAAGTCGCTTCTACCTTGCCTAATAGCAGGAGGGAGAGTAAAAATATATGAAGTAGAAGCTATGAAAGTTTAATGGAAAATAGGAAGCAAAAACCATTTCTCTTTCATGTCGGCAGTATAGAGTCTAAACGTGTTTTAATCGTGTATGACAATACACTTTAATTATTTTTTTTTAAACAAGGTAAAACTTTTTTACTATCTAAAATTTTTCGTGCTATCGCATTTTGATGTTCAGAGGGGGCTATTTTTGCGACTACACAGATTTTATCTTTGGAAATTTTACTCACGACCAGATAAGAAGAGGTTTTGTCTAAATTTTCAAAGTTATCACTTGCTTCAAAACGGACAATCATCCCTTTTAGCTTTTCAGGTTTTCCCAATTGGTGTCGCCACTCAATCTTTTGACCTAAAAATGAAAACATAGGGCTGACAATAGACCAAAAATTCAAATCGTACTCTTTACCTTTACGCATAAGTACAATACTTTGACGTAAATCCCCCTCAATCACTTTAACCTTAATATCTAAAAAAGGTTCACACTCTTGAATACTTCCCATATTATCACTGTTTAGCGTAATACAATCTTGTTCAGCAATAGAGGTATAGCTACTGGTATTCACAATAGATATTTTCTCTTTAGCTTGAAGTAAAAATGAACTCAACAGTAATAAAATTACAAATGTGATTTTATTGTTCATAGTTATCCTTTAGCTAATTATAGAACGATTTACATAAAACATAACTTTTATTTTTATATGGTAAAATTTAATTATTATTGTAGAGAAATTTATAAAATTTTTGGGAGTCTATTATGCTAAAACCATTACTGTTTATACTTGTTTTAGTCATACTCCTCGCTTTAGCATTAAATTTTAATCTTTTTTCCACACCCATAACCTCTCATGAACGCATCACCACACCTATTAAAGAAAAACCTAAAATGAGTACGCCAAAAAAAGAGCCTTCTCCTCAAATAATTAGCCCTACCATGACAGAAGACCCCTTAGCCAAAGAACTACAAGCCCTTTTAAATGAAGCCCAAGCACTCTACCGTAAAGCACAATATGAAGAGGCTATTCTTATTTATGAAAAAGTAATTAAACGCTCTAAAAACTCTAAAGAGCTAAAGATATTGAAACTCTTTGCCCAAGCCTGTTTCAACAAAGCAAATGCTCACTACTCTTACCCTCGTTATGATATTGATGGTGCAATAGAAAGCTTTGAACTGATTATCAAGAAGTTTGAGAAGCAAGAAAATAAAACTCTTCTTCTGCACTACATGGAAGCTGTTCTTAATCGTGCAACACTTATTTCAAAAGAGGAACTCATCGAAAGCTATGGCGAAATTATTGAAAAGTTTGAAGCAGATAAAGAGCAACGCTTTGAGAAAGAGATAGAGGAGCTACTCTTTGCCAAAAGTTTTGCCCTCATGGGCATTGATGATGAAGAGGCAATTGCTGTCTTAGACCGTATTATTAGTAAATACAATGATAAAAATAGAACCAATCTACCCGATACGGTCAAATACTCTATTTTAAATAACATTGAACTCTCCATTATTACATCGAATGATACCGATAGGTATGTTGAACTAGCCAATAAATATATGGCTGATTTACCTGATACTAAACCCCTCATTGAGATGCTTGACATCATCAAAGGGTCACAAGATTTAGAACAGGATGATGCTGTTGAAGAGTGGATGCAAGAGCATCGTGACTACGCTTTTCCTGATTGGGATTTTACCGAACTTAACAAATGGGTCAACAAGATGGAAGTTCCCCAAAGAAGAGAGAGGGTTCGTAAATATTTAAACATCTTTCAGAAGAAAAAATATAATGAGATATATCGCGTCAATAATACCTCTACTAGCCTACCTGAAAAAGAGAAGAAAGAGCCTAATTCAGTACCTATAGAAGAAGAAAATTTAGTAGAAGAAGAGAATTTAGAAGCAGTATATTCAAGAGAAAGTGGTGAAAAAAAAATCAATGGTGATGCCCAAGAGGATAGCATTGAAATTGAGCCAGACCCCTATATTAATGATATTTTAGAGACACAGCCTGAAATAACTTACCCCAACCCTTATGCCCCAAATAAAGAAGCAGATGGGGTAAGCTATGAGTATGTTGACCTTGAAAGTATATAGAGAAGATTAACGCTCTTTACGAACCCACCAAATAATCAATCCAAATAGTAA
>JALSHP010000098.1 GCA_026982175.1 Campylobacteraceae bacterium | reverse complement strand
TAATGAGATGAATAAGTGATAAAGCATCCAATGCACCTAAAGGGTGGTTAGCAATAATCACCACACGACCAGAAGAGGGGATATTTTCTATCTCATTTGAACTTACTTTATAAGAGAAATTAAAATAGTCCAATGTAGCCTCTACAAATGAAAATGCCCCAAGATATTTATTTTCTTCTAAAAAAAGGTTAATGTCATTTTGATGAATAACTTTTTTTATGGCAGAAAAAAATGGTGAGAGTATGGGTGTTGGAATATGATTTACTTTTGGATACTTAGTAAGTAGAGATGCTTGTGCATTTATCATAGCTTTAACCTTTTGAGTTTGTTTTTAAGTGTTAAAGTATAATATAAATTGGTAACAAATTGGAAATAAGCCTACTCTTGAATAATAAGCTTTTTAATGCCTGTTGCTTGTTCTGCTTCTATCTCTTTATAGACATTTTTCATCGGTTTTACATTGGCATCACGACCATAGATATAACTTTGTTCTTTGACCATTGTTTTATAAGCTTTATTTAGAGCTAACGCTCTGTGTTTTGAGGGAAAGAGTAGGGTAGTTATATCATTATGGAGTTTTTCAATCATCTCCTCTTTTAATACTCCTTCATCAAAAAATTTCTCTTCTGCTTCTTTGTTGTCTCTAAACTCATTTGCAGAGTGGTTATTGTAAAGATAGAAACTGTATTCAAATTTTTGACTAATGTTGAGATAGTTCTGTTTAGGCTCTTTTACTCCGACTAAACCTTTTTGTCTCCAATGGTTCCACCCATACATTAAGTCATCTTTATCAATGCCTTCAAATTTTCTAGCAAAGGAGAAACTTGAATCAACAGTTGCACCCAAGTGTGCATGACACCCTATACAAGCTATGGTCTCTTCGTGTGTTTGTGGTCTTAGTGTCCCATCTTTAGATTCAATAAATCCTTGATAACGCCAACCTGTATCGTTGAGTAAACCTTTTTCGTAATTACCTCTAAAAGTAGCCATAACTCCTTGAGTGGTATCATTTGCCTGAGCTTCCCACAGTTCGCTAGAGGCTACTCTTGATAGTTGTGAATAGTTAAACCACTGCTCTTTTTTTGCATATCTTAGCTCTTTCATTCTAGGGGCAAGAGTAATTGTTTCAGTTGTATTATTCCAATCTAAATATCTAACCGAGTGTAAAAATTCTGTATTTTCAGGAAAGAGTCCCTTTGATAGATGAAAACTACTTTTTTGAGCTTTACCTAGATAACTTTTAATATTTGGAGATATTTTTGATGCACTCTCTATTCTATTGTCTCCATCTAAATCTACACCATATAAGTTTTCATCTACGCTATCTATATCTATCTCTTTGTTTTTGACCAATGCCTCTACTATGGCTAAATTTAATTTATAAATATCTTTGTTAAACTCTCCATTTATATCTTCTGAAAATATTTTGTCTAAGCGTATCATTACATCATCTATTGAACCATTAGTCGGGAAAAATGTACCTAAAAATGGATAATATCGAAAGGCTCTCCATCGAGTATGCTTACCATTTGGTTTGTGGTCAAAGCCTTCTTCATCAAAATTAAAATAACAGTCTGGTCTGTATCCTTGCCAGTTTGATGGAAGATTTTTATCTAAAGTTATTATATTTTTTTCTAAAAAGTAATTTGATTCTCTTACATACTTTAAAATCTCATCATCACTTATTTTTTCTACCTCTTTTGTTCTATTTTTAAAGAGGTTAGAGAATGGGTTTTTTAACATCTCTTTGGGAAAGTAGTAGTTTTTTTGTAGTGTTGAATCGTTGTAGTAGTTGGGTATTTTGCCTTTTGTGTGGCAAGAGTAGCAGGGGTTAGAGAGCCTATTGCTATGGTTGGTTTTAGTTTTTGTATAGCACATGGAGGTAATGTATGTGCCTCTTGTATTTGAAATTTTATTATAATTAATATGGTTGTTTTTTTCTAAATTTAGAATATAGTTATCGCTATGGCTCTGCTCTTCTTTGTCGCTACTACAGGCGACAAAGAGAGAGGCTATTACTGAAAGTGCTAATATATTTTTTTTCACCTTAACCCCTGTTACAAATTATTTTTTAAATATCTCTGATGGCATACCGTCTATGTAACCAATTTCTGCTTTCAACTGCTCATCGGTAGCACTTTCAAGAAGTGAGGCATTTGCTTTGCTTCCATCAACAGCTGTTGGATTGTCTTTAAATGGATGTTGTGTATTGATTAACATTATACCTTTGTCCGATATAACAGCTTTATCTACCCCTGTTACCTCTGCACCAATAGGAAGTGATGCTACTCTTGTCATTTTTCCTGTTTTTGTATTGTACGCCCAACTCATATTATTGACATGATATTTGGTGTCTTCACTAATAAGTAGGGTATTGTGACCTAGATAGGTAATGTTGTCAGGATTAGAGATATGGTTAGGGTGACATGTCCACTCATTGGCATATTTATCTCCCTCTTTGAGTGGTAATCCTGTGGTAAGGGCTTTCATTTCTGTAGCACTATAATCACTATTGAGTTTCAATTCATAAACAGCTCCACACTGATTTTTAGGAAGTCTAATGTCATTCGTGGTCTCAACACCTTTGTAGTTGTCTTCCATACTTTTTTTGACTTGACTCATAGCAAGGTAGAGAACATTTTTATCTGGATTATAGGTTAAGCCCTCCTCTTTTCTAAACTCAATGGTCGCATCTTTGTAAGCTGCATATTTTCGAGTCTCTAAGAACGCTGCTTGTTTCTCTTTTCCTGCTTTTAGTTTTAGACACTCTGTTTGGCTATCTTCATTTATCTTTTTAAATCCAGCTTCACAGCTACCATTTTCATCAGCTTTGGCTATCTCAAATATATCTGTAATTTTTGGTTTTTTAGCAATAAATGCTTTAATCTCACTATCTTTTGCTTCTCCAAGTTTTATCCAATCCATACTAAATGCTCCACCATCTTTGGCAGAAGTTTGATGCAATTTAGCAGCGTATAGTGTACCCTCCCAGTCACTTTTAAAATCTGTAATTTTCTCTTTAGAAACAAACTTCCAAAACCCTTTAAATGTCCCATCATCTGACATATATACAGTTTTACCATCAGGCATCATCGCTGCTAACTCTGGTGTATATTTACCTGTGACATAGTGTTTAGCACTTTTTGTTGTTCCGTCGGCTTGTGGTTGTACCTCTACAATATATCCATAATTATAAGGAGAGAAGCTATCTCCATTGTAGCCATCTTTCTCAATGTTGTTATCATTAAGATATTTAGCCATACCATCAACATACGAACAGAAGTAATCAAACTCTCCTGCACTGTTATTACCATTTCCATCTAATGCACAATCTACATAAAAAGGAGATTTTTTATCGGCATATCGTGTATTGAGTGAGTAATCTTCTTCTCCCCCAAGGTGAGAGCCATAAGAGGTTTTGGTACTCGCACAGTTAATAATAGTTCCACCTATCGCTTTTAAATCTACAGGTTTAGTATCGACAGCTTTTAACGCGTCATTTTCTACTTTTAATTCTGTATGATAAAGCTCTCCAGGACGCTCTTCCATATGTGTAATAAGATAACTTTTTCCACTTACATTAATAATAGAGTTACCATCTGGTCCATCTGATATATCTTTTGAACCATCAGCTTTTAAAATTGGATTACCATCTTGATCGGTGATAAGACCAATAGTACCATTCCCAATTTTATCGCCCATTTTAGCTAAAGTTTTGTAGCTTAAATCATAACTTTTAGTAGAGTTGTCATCATACTTTACTGTAAGTTTAGGAGAGACTCTCATTACTTTTTTCTCTGTATCATTAGAAGCGAGTGTGACCTCTTCAAAAGAGAGAGAAGTAATCTCTTTGGCTTTACTCTTATTAGAAGAGTTATTACATCCAGTCATAACTAATCCCATAGCTACTACCGAGGTGACTGCTGAAAGTGAATACCTTTTTAACATAAAATGTCCTTTTGTAATATTTTTGAACATAAATATTATATGTAAATTTGATAACAAAAGAGGAATATTGTTGTAACCAAAACGTAACCATATTGTTCTTTTTTTGTTACAAATATGGGTTAAAGTGTGTTTATCAAAATTATAAAAGGAT
>JALSHP010000097.1 GCA_026982175.1 Campylobacteraceae bacterium | reverse complement strand
TGTTAACCATCTGCATTCGCTCATCACCCAATGTGAACTCTTTGGAAGTGAAAAGCTCAAAGCCTACAACTATAACACAGCCAAACCCTCGCTCAACGTTAAGTTTAAAGACAAAATTGACTTTTTAGAGAGAGATGAGATAGAGGTAAGCATCGGCGAAGAAAAATTTGATGTTTTTGAACTGATTAATCTTTACAAAAAACATGCCTATATTCCTTTGAAAAATGGTGAAAAATCAATTGTGGACAAAGAGTACATTGCCAAGCTAGAGAGGGTCTTTAAAAAAGAGGGAAAACAGGTAAAAGTCTCTTTCTTTGATTTGCCAGAGATAGAAGAGATTATTGCCCAAAAAGAGCAAAAACTTTTTAAGAGTTCTCGTGAATTTTATGAGGGCTTTAACAAACTCAAAGCTTCTAAAAAAAGATTGCCAAAACTCGAAGGGGTAAAACTTAGGGAGTACCAAAAAGAGG
This sequence comes from Campylobacteraceae bacterium, assembly GCA_026982175.1. GTDB lineage: Bacteria > Campylobacterota > Campylobacteria > Campylobacterales > Sulfurovaceae > UBA1140. The sequence continues at coordinate 3,699 of JALSHP010000097.1, read as the reverse complement.
GAGTTAAATGGTTAAAATATCTCTACGACAATAAGTTTGGAGGCTGTCTAGCCGATGACATGGGACTGGGAAAAACGGTGCAAACCATTGCCCTACTCTCCTACATTTATCCTAAAACTAAAAAACCATCTTTGGTTGTTCTGCCTAAATCTCTTCTGAATAACTGGCAAAAAGAGTTAGAAAAGTTCAATCCAAGCTTAAGTTTTTACGCCTACTATGGCACAGATAGGTCTTTTGATAAAATCAAAAAGCATCAAATCATCTTAACCACCTATGCCCTAGTAAGAAATGACATCGAAAACTTTAAAGATATAAATTTTGATACCATTATTTTAGATGAGTCACAAAACATTAAAAACCTAGATTCCAAAATTGCTAAAGCTGTCATGCTGTTAGAGGGTGAACACCGTTTTGCTCTTAGTGGTACACCCATTGAGAACTCTCTGTTTGAGCTTTATTCTCTTTTTAGATTTCTAAATGCAGGAATGTTTGCTTCAGCCAATGACTTTAAACGTGACTATGCTGTACCTATTCAAAGCGAAAACAACGAAGAAGTCGCCAGAATATTAAGAGCAAAAATCTCTCCTTTTTTACTAAGACGACTCAAAGAAGATGTTTTAGATGACCTACCTAAAAAACAAGAACAAATTGTCTATGTCAACATGGAAGAGGAACATCAACGCTTTTACAATGAACGACGAGACTACTTTAAACAGATGTTAGATACCCAAATAGAAACAACAGGTATCAAACAATCTAAATTTTTAATTTTACAAGCCTTTAACGAACTACGTCAAATTGCTTCTGCTCCTGAACTTAAAAGCAGTAGTAAAAGCATGGTCTCCTCTAAAATTGAGATGCTCTTTGAAATGCTAGAAGAGATTATTGCCAATGGGCATAAAGTACTCATTTTTGCCAATTACTTAGGTTCTGTTGAACTCATCGCCAACAAAGCCCAAGAAAAAGGAATGGAGTACTTAACGATGACAGGTAGTACCAACAACAGAGAAGCCATAGTAGAAGAGTTTCAAAACAACAAACGCTATTCACTCTTTATTATGACCCTTAAAGTAGGAGGCGTAGGACTCAACCTTACCCAAGCAGATTATGTTTTCATCTTTGACCCTTGGTGGAACAAATCCGCTGAGAATCAAGCCATTGACAGGGTACATCGAATTGGACAAAAAAACCAAGTTTTTGCTTATAAAATGATAAGCAAAGGGACAATCGAAGAGAAGATTTTAGAGCTTCAAGCTCAAAAACAAGACATGACCGACATGGTTATTGGTGGTGATGAGAGTGGGCTTAAAGAGTTAACGTCATCTGATTTAGACTATATTTTAGGGTAAAAAATGAAATTTATAGAAGCAACAAAAGTAGAAATAAGAGCCAAAGTTATGAATTTAACAAAAACTGAAATAGAAGAATTCATTAACTTTATTCATGATATTTTTTCAGAAGAAGAGAATAAACAACTGCTTCAACCTATGACCAATTTACTAAAAAACAAACGCTATCTAACGCAAATTAAAAAAATGTCATTGGTTGAGATGCTTGTTGAGTTATTTACTAATCATGGTTTTGTTTTAACTTTCTACCAACACCTTAGTAAAACAAGTCTCTCTGCCTATCTTTATGGACAATTAGTTTGGGAAAAAGCTATCTTAAAAAAAGAGACCATTGACCCTAAATTTAGCGATGCCTTTGAAAAAATAGAACTACAATCCTATATGCATGAATCATTCCCCTTAAAAGATGAATGCACTTTAATTTTTAGACAAATTATCATTAATTATAGTGGTGAAAAAGATTATCTATTTATAGAACCATCTCTTAGGAACATACTAAAACTGCTTTTACCTATCCCCAAAGACTATACACTACATCCACTCACAACAAGCCCTCAAACAGATTTCAGCTACTCGAATGAAGAAGATATTTTTCCTGCTATTCAACTTCTTAGTGAAATGATAGACAATAAACTAATTTCCTTTGGAAAAACAAATGAAAAGCCTATGGCTAAAAGTTTAAATTTAATCAAAGAGACCAATACTATTTTAGAGTTTTACAGCGAAAAGAAACAAGATGCTTTTGTCGCCGATATACTCACGCGTAGCCTCTATTATTATCGACAACGATTTCAATTTAAAAGCAAAGAGCTTGATACCCTTAAAACACTTATTAACTACCAATTTAGCGATGCTTTACACTTCTCTATTAGCCGACTCTTTGCTTCACACCTAAAAAAAATACGCTTTGGACGCTATCAGAATCAACAAGAAGAACTCTTTAAACTCCTTACTTATATTATAGGTGCTATAGCTCAAAAAAGTTGGGTATCTGTAGAGAATATTTTTAAACATACTTATTATAAAGACCTCTATTTTAATTTTGAACAGAGTTATGACACAGAAAGCTATGAGTTTATAAGTGATACAGTAATTACAAGATGGAATGAGGAGGAAAATAAAGTATTAAGCGTAGGAGACCACCACGCAGAACTTTTTCATGAACCCATTTTAAAAGGGGCATTTTTTTATCTAGGTGCATTGGGACTTTTAGAGTTAAAATATGACAAACCCATCAGCCCTTACCCTCACATTAAAGCCAAAGATAAAGAGTATATTTCAGTATGGGATGGCTTAAAATACATTAAACTTACCAAACTAGGTGAATACATCTTTAACCTCTCTTCTTCTTACAGCCCCAAAGAGATGGTCGTTAAAAAAGACACCTCTATTAAATTTGATGAGTTTAAACCCATTATCACCGTAGCCAAAAGTAATACCCTCATGATTGCCAAAATAGAACCATTTGTTGAAAAGCTGGACAATGAACGCTATATTTTAAGTCATGCTAAACTCTTTAGAGAGTGTAAAAATATCAAAAATTTAAAAGAAAAAATAGAAAAATTTTATAAAAATATAGAACAAAAACCACCACAGGTTTTTGTTGATTTCTTTGAAGAGTGTATTAGTAATGCCAATCCCATGAAAAGAAACCTTAAACAAATTGTGATTGAACTCAAAGAGAACAAAAAACTGCTTAATCTTTTGATGAGTCATAAAAAGCTACAAGAATTATTTGTAAAAGCAGAGGGTTATCGTATTTTGGTTTTCAAAGACGACATTCCCAAGTTGAGTAAAATTCTTAAAGAGAATGGTTTCTTTTTAGAATTTTAAACTGAAGAAAGAAATCAAATTGTTATTAATATTTTTCAGTACCTTAAGTACCTGAACAATATTAGTTTCAATTTTAATAAAATGTTTTTGCATTAGATTTGTGCTTAGATAGACAAAGGACTAGCCTTAGTTAATTCGAGTCTCTCTAAGTGTAAAGATGATGCAAAAACATTTTACCCAAAGGGCGTAAAGAGAAAGGCATATCTGCGTTGTTAGATTTTCTTGAATTAGCTAAGGCTAGTCCTGCAAAAATCTGCCTAGCATCTATACCTTTCTCTTTACGTTAAAATTTGAAATTAATATTGGTCAGGTACTTAACTACTCCTCCCCATTAATCAAAACATCCGAGTCAATCAAGAAGAGAGAGTTGTTTACCACCACATCGCCCTCTTTAAGCCCAGAGAGTATCTCAAACTTGGTACTTGAAACCCTTTTGGCTTCAACAAATTTACTTTTGTACTCCCCCTCATACTCGCCAGGTAGAAAAACCAAGTGTTTGCTTCCTTTTGTCACCACA
>JALSHP010000096.1 GCA_026982175.1 Campylobacteraceae bacterium | reverse complement strand
AAGTGTGGCGAAAGAAGAAAAAGCCGTTTATGAAAATCTTAAAAAAATGATATAGCTCTATGATAAACATTACAAACCTCTCTAAAAACTATGGGCAACATCAAGCATTAAAAAACATCAACTTAGAGATGAGTGCTGGTTCTATTTATGGACTTTTGGGTCCTAATGGGGCAGGAAAAACCACGCTTATCTCTACCCTTGTAGGCTTAAATACTTTTGATGCAGGAACAATCACTATTCAAAATAAAAATTTAAAAGAAGAGCTTGATTATGTTCAGTCTATCTCTTCACTTATTCCTCAAAACCTAGCCTTTTACCCTACCCTCACTGCCAAAGAGAACTTAGAATTCTTTGCAGGAATGTTAGGACTAAAAGGTCAAGCCCTAAGGTCACGGCTTGAATATGTCATGCACATTAGCCAACTTCAAGAGGTTTTTAACCAACAAGCAGAGCGTTATTCTGGTGGATTAAAACGGCGTTTAAACATTGCCATTGGGCTACTTAGTGACCCTACAATCATCTATTTTGATGAACCAACGGTAGGCATTGACCCACAATCAAGAAACTTTATTTTGGAGTCGATTAAAGCGATGAAGTCTGACAATAAGCTCATTGTATATACTTCACACTATATGGAAGAGGTAGAGTTTCTGTGTGATAAAATTGCCATTATTGACCATGGAAAGATTTTAAAAGAGGGAACATTGGAGAGTCTGCTTACGGATTTTAAAGCCCTTATTAAAACGCAAACACAAAGTTTTGAAGTTACACTAGAGAGCTTACCCTCAAAACTTGAAGTACTTTTAGCCAAAGGTAAGCAGATAAAGTCTGTGGAGTATGGTCACAAGCTAGAGAATTACTTTTTACAACTAACGAACAAGGAGCTAAGAGAATGAAATTTTATTATGCCCTAAAAAAAGAGTCTATTGCCCTACTTCGTAACCGTTCTGCTTTGCTTGCGTTGTTTATTATGCCGATGATATTCATACTGATTTTGTCTTTAGCACTTAAAGATGTTTACAAGGAGTATAGCGATGCTTCTCTCTCCTACCTCATTGTCAATCTCGACCATGGGAAAAAGTCTCAAAAGTTTATAGACGAACTCAAAAATTATAAAAATTTAAAGTTTGAAGTCAAAAAAGATTTAGAAAAAGCCAAAAAACTTACCAAAGATGAAAGCTATAAGTTTACCCTAGTGATTAACAAAGATTTTTCCAAAGAACTTTACAAAATAGAAGCTAAAAATTTAGTTGAAATCTACACCTCAGCGACGACGAAACCTCATCGAAAACTTTTTTTTGAAGCCAAAGTTCTTGAAAAAATCATGCAGTTAAAAATCAAAAGAATGGTTGATTCTTTAACCATGTACAATGACAAAGTAAAACCAAGTAGTGCCAAAGATTTGCTTCATTCACACTTTCTCTACACCGATAAAAACAGACATCAAACACCCACCTCTACACAACAAAATGTACCTGCATGGATAGTATTTGCGATGTTTTTTGTAACCATTCCCATAGCAACCCTCTTTATAAGTGAACGTGACTATGGTACTTTTGCACGACTTAAAGCCATGAACTCATCTAAATTGATTCTGTTTTCTTCAAAAATTATTCCCTTTATGATTATCAATCAATTACAACTCATTCTGATGATTTTAGTGGGTGTTTTTCTGGTTCCACTCTTAGGAGGTGATGCCCTACAAATCAATATTAATTTCTTGGCACTCTTTATTATTAGCCTTAGCATCTCTTTTGGGGCAATTGGTTTTGCACTGTTTTTAGCCAGTATTATGAAAACCATTGAACAAGCTTCAACCATTGGTGCATTGTCTGCTGTCATCATGGGAGCTGTTGGGGGCATCATGGTACCCAAACTCGTCATGCCACCTCTCATGCAGACCATGACCATGCTCTCACCTATGTCTTGGGGGCTAGAGGGAATGTTAGATATTTTTGTACGTAAGCTTGGGGTAGAAGCTGTGTTTTTTGAGTCATTTGTCTTAATTGTTTTTGGTATAATCTCATTAAGTTTAGCATCCCTATTTTATGAAAGAAGACAATAATTTATGAGTTTAAAAGAAGATTTAAAAGTAATGATTATACAAGAGTGTGACAAAGAGATTGAGCCAAGTGAGATTAAAGATGAAGATAACATTTTTAACCCTGAACATCCATTAGGCTTAGATTCATTGGACTCCCTACAAATCTCTATGGCACTGCAAAACAATTATGGTATTCGCTTAGCTGACCCAAAAGAGGCAAAAAGAGTTATGAGTAGCATTAACAGCTTAGCTGAGTATGTAGAGGCACATCAAAAGTAGATGGTATATATAGAGAGTTATGCCCTTAGCTGTGCTTTGGGTAAAAGTACAAAATCATCGGTAGAAAACATAAAAGAGTTCACAAGTGAACCCTCCACTCTAAGTGACAAGAACAAATACTACTATATTGATGAACATCAAGAACAAGACTATTATGAGAGTATTATTAAGATTGCGAAAGAAGCACTAGAAGAAGCCAATCTAAGTAAAGAAGCCATAAACAAAATAGGGCTTTTTATAGGTACTTCTTCAGCGAAACTTCCTATTAATGAAGCATTATTGAAACAGACTGATGAGATGTTAGCACAACCCAATCTTTCAGAGTTAAGTAGCATTATTATGAACGCTTTAGAAATTAAAGGCTTTAATACCATTATATCTACGGCTTGTACCGCCTCTGCTAATGCCTTAGTTCAAGCAAAAGAGATGATAGAGAGTGGATTAATTGAAAAAGCATTGGTGCTAGGGATTGAGCTTTTTAATGAACTAAGTATTAAGGGATTTAACTCTTTTCAGCTTTTAAGTCAAGATAAAATTCGTCCTTTTGACCAACATCGTGATGGGGTTATTTTAGGAGAAGGCGTTTCAGCCATTGTTCTAGGGAAACGTCCATCAGCCTTTGAATTTATTGGGGGTTCAAGCCTGCTTGATACGCTCTCCATAACCTCTTCAAGTGCTCAAAACTTGCTTAATATAATGAAGCGTACGATGACAAAGGCAAATCTAGCTCCACGCGATATATCTGTTATTAAAGCCCATGCAACAGGCACCATTCAAAATGATTTATCTGAAGCCCAAGCACTTAATGAACTTTTTCCAAACCACCCCTATATTATTGCATTAAAGCCCTATATAGGACATACAATGGGAGCATGTGGTACAAATGAAGTAGTACTTTTACTAGAAGCATTAAAACAAAATTTCATTCCTAAAACTTTAAATTTCACGACACAAAGTAGTGACTACCCTCTTGTTCCTTTAAGCATTAATAGCCCTGCCATTAAAGGTTATTATTTACTAAACTACTTAGGTTTTGGTGGCAATAACTGCTGTTTAATCCTAAAATATAGTGGGGTATAACATGTATATTTATGCATTCTCAAACCACCAAGAAATAGCGATTAAGCAATTAAGTGATAAAAAAAAGTTACTTAAAACACGTGTTAATCGAGCTGATAACTTTGTCAATCTTACCCTACTAGGGATAGAAAAATGTCTGCAAAACATTGTACTAAAGAAAGAGACTAATCTTTACATAAGCAGTAAAGATGGAAACATAAACAGCACCATTAAAATTTTAGAGGCAATTTTCAGAAAAGAACAACTGCCTATGCCTTTTAATTTTTTAAACTCGGTTAATGCTTCTATTTTATTTTTTGTGGCAAAAAACTTTGGTCTTGAAGGAAAAGGCATCTTTACTGATACTTTTGAATCGGCACTTCTTCAAGCTTATGTCGATGTAAAAAATGGAAAAACCGTGCTAATAGGTCTGGTCAATGAAGCCATTGCCGACTTGGATTTACATCGTAAAAAGTTTAAAGTGCAAGAGGTAACAGAGCAGAGTCAATGGCTTGTTCTTTCTCCTAAACTAGAAGGAGAAAATGCCCTTGCTCAAATCTCTGATGTAAAGATTCAAACATCAGAACAAGCGACTAAGCATAGCACAAATGATTTGTTCGATTTTTTAGAAGACAATAACACCCAGTCTTCCTGCCCATTTAACTATAAACACTTATCCTTTATGGTAAGAAAATGTTAAAAGACGTAAAATATTTTTAGCTACCAATCGACTGTGTAACTTGGATAGACGGATATTGTCGCTCACTTTGTCAAAATGCGAAACACGTGTCCCTTTAGGAGGATAATAAACTTCTATTTCCACCTCTTCAATGGCACGTTTTTCCCATAAATGTTTAATAAGTACTTCAATTTC
>JALSHP010000095.1 GCA_026982175.1 Campylobacteraceae bacterium | reverse complement strand
CTCCAAAGCAACCGTACCTTGACCCGACATCACCTCATCATCAGTAAAAGGGTGAACAAATTCTAAATGATGCTCTTTGCTGTACTCAACTGCATAAGCATACGCTTCATCATAATTTGCCCCTTTTAAAATGACCTTTGCTCCAAATCGCTCAACCCCTTGAATCTTATTTATAGGCGTTGAGTCTGGCATAACAATGGTCGCTTCTATGCCAAAATGATGAGCTGAAAAAGCGACTCCTTGCGCATGATTTCCAGCAGATGCAGCCACTACCCCACCTTTTTTACCTGCTTCAATGAGCGTTGCTATTTTATTAAACGCCCCACGCAGTTTAAATGCCCCTGTATGTTGTAGGTTCTCTTTTTTTAAATAGACGCTATAGCCACTTATCTCTGAGAGTATTGGTGCATACGAAAAAGAGGTGTGTGCTACGACCTTTTCTAAACGCCCTGCGGCTCTCTTTATAGAGTTTAAATCTAACATTAGTATTTCCTAGATATGATATTGTCGGAATTATAACCAAAAACCAATTTTCAAGGATTAAAAATGGAATGTGAAATGCCAAGAGTTAACTCTAATATAGATGAGCAGAAAAGATATTTTGAAGAGGCAAAAACCATTGCTATCTTAGGTTGCTCACCCGATGAGACCAAAGCGAGTCATCGTGTTGCCAAATATCTAAAAGATGCAGGATATAAGATGATACCTATCTACCCTAAACATGAAGTGATTTTAGGTCAAAAAGTCTTTAGAAGTTTAAGCGAAATTGATGAACCTGTGGACATGGTCGTCATCTTTAGAAAACCAGATGTTTTTGATGCCATTGCCGATGCAGTTATTGCCAGAGGAGATGTAAAAACCTACTGGACACAACTAGGACTCATCAACAATAAGGCCGCTGATAAAGTAAAAGCAGCAGGAATTTCAGTGGTGCAGAACCATTGTGCTATGGTTCAACATAAAGCGATATTTAACTAATCTTCTAAAAGAAGATAGTTAAACTTTTATTGTTCAAGGTTTCATAGAGTGCTTCTCTGTCTGCTCTACGTGAGTAATCAAAGTTGTTACCCTGTATCCAAAGATTATTAATATTTTTTAAGTTATGTAATGGGTCAAACATGCTTTTATCTGAAAGCTGATTGTAACTTATGTCTAAATCTTCCAATACTTTTACATTGTTAACCGATAAATCGAGTTGGTTAAAATCAATATCAGTTAAGCTGTTATTACTTAAGTCTAAACTCTTAATGGTAGTAAAGATACTTAAATTCGTTAAATCAATATCTATTAATCCACTATTAGAGCAATCTATCGCTCCATTGTATTGACCTGTGTTTTCATTGTAAAACGAATCATTAAATGTTTGTCCACACGTTTGACTGTACCATGACTTAAAGTTTTCTATGTCTGAACTGCCCAGCTCATACCCTGCATTGCTGTAACCAACATAAATGGTTCGCTCTTTGGTAACACTATTTTTATCGCTATCTACAACAGAGTAGTAGACGCTATAGACACCTTGTGTATTCAGCTGTGTTGCTGTCAAATCACCTTCTACTTGTACATACTGTGTAATATCCCCATCTTCAAAATCAGTCGCAGAATAGGTATTAGGGTTGTAGTGTTCACCGACATTTAAAAACAGTGTATCCCCATCACTAAAACTAATAACAGGAACAGAACCTGTGTAAGTTGTACCACCTGTATAAGGTTGAGCATCTGAACCTGTAATGCTTACAATTCTTTTTTTAACATCTTTAAAACCATCTGAATCGGTAACTGTATAGGTAATATAATACGTTCCAGCTTTAGAGAAGTCTATGTCATTGGTTCTTACAACACTATTAGTCAAATCACCATCTTGTTTGTCATAGGCACTAAACTTATCACCTGCATCCAAAACAGACTTTGTACCAAGAGGTATCTTAATCTCAATATCTCCCTCCAATGTAATTTTTGGAAGATTATCATCTAAATTTGTATTGTTAGTTGTATTATTGTCTCCACCATCTGTTGCATTACATCCTGTAAAGTTTATCACTGCTGATGCAAAGAGTAATGTAGTCAATATCTTTGTTTTCTTAATCATTTTTATACCTTTTGTAATTTATATTTAACACTATAGCCAATAACTGTTGATTAATTGTTGCACTAGCGATTTGGATTCAGGGCTATTTTAATTCCCCCCAAGAGTCACCAATATTTACAGAGCATTCTAAAGGAACATCAAGTTGCATAATATTTGCCATAATATGTTGAAGTTTTGGGGCAACCTCTTTTATGACATCCTCTTTTATCTCAAAAATAAGTTCATCATGGATTTGTAAAAGCATGGCACCCTCTATGTTCTCTTCTCGCATAAAAATCTCAATCTCTAGCATAGAGAGTTTAATCAGGTCAGCGGCACTTCCTTGAAAAACAGCATTGACCGATTCACGTAAAAAGGCCGCTTTTTGCATTCCTGTGGCATTTTCATAGTCAAAGATACGTCGTCGTTTTAAGATCGTCTCTACATAGCCGATGGTTTTCACATCCTCTTGGATTTTGGCTAAAAAATCTTTGATAGTCGAGAAATTTTCAAAATATGCTGTAATAATCTCTTTGGCTTCTTTACTTGTAATTCCTAACTCATCGGAGAGTTTTTTTGCTCCCATTCCATACAAAATTCCAAAGTTTACGGATTTTGCATAGCCTCTTTTGGCTTCTGCCTCTTCTTCTCCAAAGAGTTTAATCGCTGTGGCCAGGTGAATGTCTAAGCCATTGTTAAAGGCATCAAGTAATGCAGGGTCTTGTGAGAAGTGTGCCAAGAGTCTAAGCTCAATTTGTGAGTAGTCAATGCTTAAGAGTTTGTAGCCCTCTTTGGCAACAAATGCCTCTCGTACTTTTCGACCCAATTCTGAACGGGTAGGAATATTTTGCAGGTTAGGCTCTTTAGAACTAAGCCGTCCTGTGGCCGTACCTGTTTGTAAAAATGAGGTATAAATACGGTTCTCTTCATCATTTTTAGCCAATTTAATAAGGGGTTCAGCATAAGTAGAGAGAAGCTTTTGCGTGGTTCTATACTCTAATATTTTCTCAATCACCTCATGTTCGCCTTTGAGTCCACTTAACACTTTCTCATTGGTAGAGTAGCCTGTTTTGGTCTTTTTGCCCCCTTTTAAACCCAAATGCCCAAAGAGTACATTGCCCAGTTGTTGTGTCGATTTAATGTTAAACTCTGTCCCACACAAGGCATAAATCTCACTTGTAAGCTCTGCTAATCTCTCACTCAACATTACCTGTAAGTTTTTTAACTTTTCAATATCAAGCTTTATCCCACGTTTTTCCATGCTAATAAGTGTATTGACAAAAGGGTACTCGACCTCTTTGGCTAAGGCTTTGAGATGCATAATCCCTGCTAAATCCATCGCCTTTTCTAAAGCTTCATAGAGCTTAAAAGTCATCCATGCATCTTCAGCCGCGTAAAATGTGGCTGTTTCAATGTCTACATTGGCAAAAGTTTCCCCTTTTTTAACCAAGGACTTAAACGATTTCATCTCATAACGAAAAAACTTTTTTGCTAAGGCATCAAGCCCTACTTTGCTTCCAGGATTCAATAACCATGCCATTATCATTGTATCAGCAAAAGGAATTACCTCTTCTATACCATATTGATGATAGAGCAGTGAAAAGTCAAATTTTAGATTTTGTCCAATCACTTTGGCTTTGAGTATTTGTGTTATGGCTGATAGGGCATCGTCTATGTTTACTTGTTCGGTAACTCCTAAATAAGAGTGAGCAATGGGTACATAATAAGCTTCTTTATCATTAAAAGCAAAAGAAAAACCTACCATTTTGTCTTTTTTTGTGTCGAGTCCTGTGGTCTCTGTATCAAAAGCTACTAAATCATTTTTGGCTATTTTAGAAACAACTGCCATAAGCTTTTCTTTTGTGTCTAAACAAATCGCGTCAAAGGCATCCTCTTCCTCTTCATCACAATCTGGCATATCAGAATCGTCAACACCCACTTTTGCTTTTTCTAAAGCTTTTCTCATCTCATAACGTTCAAAATCGTCCATAAGACAGGTGAGGTAGTTTTTATCTTCAAAGGCAAAACTCTCTAAATCAAAATCTTTAAAGACCTCTTGATTCATCGTCACCAACTCACGTGACATAAACGCACTCTCTTTGCTCTCTAAAAGTTTCTTTTGAATGTTTGGCGTTCCTGCATTTTCAAGGTCATCATAGATGTTTTCTAAGGTGTGGTATTGGTTAATAAGTTTAGAAGCCCCTACTTTACCAATGCCTTTTACCCCTGGGACA
>JALSHP010000094.1 GCA_026982175.1 Campylobacteraceae bacterium | reverse complement strand
GTTTATCTCTACTTTAACCTCATCTTTACTTTTTCCCTCTTCTTTGAGAACAATATAGGCAAAAATACCCTCACCTTTTATCTCATGAGGTTTTCCTACCACCGCAGAGACAGCAATGCTTTCCACATTTTTAATGGCAGATTCAATCTCAGCCGTTCCTATTCGGTGACCTGAAACATTAATAACATCATCAGTTCGTCCTGTAATGGTGATGTAGCCATCTTCACTCTGCATTGCACCATCACCTGTAAAGTATACAGGTTTTCCATCTTTCTTACAATCTCCAAAATAGGCTTTTGTAAAACGCTCTGGGTCATTCCAAATGGTGCGTATGATTGATGGCCATGGTCGTGTAATACACATAAATCCTTTTTCACCCACAGGGGTTGGTGTTCCATCTGCTTCAATGATTTCAGCCATAATCCCTGGTAAAGCAAAAGTTGCACACGCAGGTTTAATAGGAGTTGCCCCTGGTAGTGGGCTAATCATGTGTCCCCCTGTTTCAGTTTGCCAATAGGTATCGACAATGGCACATTTGCTATTTCCTACCTCTTCATAATACCATTTCCATGCAGGTGGGTCGATTGGCTCTCCTACTGTTCCTAGTACTCTTAACTTACTTAGGTCATACTTCTTAGGTTCATCTTGCCCTGTTTTATGAAGTAGTCTAATGGCTGTTGGGGCTGTGTAAAATTGGGTGATGTTATGGTCTTGTACCATTTTCCAAGCACGTCCAGCATCTGGGTAAGTTGGCACACCCTCAAACATCACGGTCGTTCCTCCAGCAGCTAAAGGTCCATAGACAATGTAGGTATGACCTGTAATCCAGCCAATATCAGCCGTACACCAAAAGACATCATTCTGACGTAGGTCAAATACCCATTCCATGGTCATTTGCGCCCAAAGAATGTAACCAGCTGTTGAGTGCTGTACCCCTTTTGGTTTACCTGTACTTCCACTGGTGTAGAGTAAAAAGAGTGGATCTTCACTCTCCATTGGTTCAAAAGGACATTCGGCAGACTCTGAATCTATTAACACATTATAATCATGGTCACGCCCCTCTACCCATGTAATAGGTTCATTGTTTCGCTTAACGACCAAAACAGCTTCAATGCTTTTCGAGCCTTTACTTAAGGCATCATCAACCACGCCTTTAAGCATATAAGGCTTTCCTTTTCTAAATGCTCCATCAGCTGTGATGACCACTTTAGCTTCAGCATCTTCAATTCTATCTCTTAGAGCTTCCGCAGAGAACCCCCCAAAAACAATGGAGTGAATTGCACCTAAACGCGTACACGCTAACATGGCATAAGCAGCTTCTGGAATCATTGGCATATAAAGCACCACTCGGTCGCCTTTTTTAACACCAAATTTATTTTTGAGTAAATTTGCCATCTTGTTGGTACGTTCAGAGAGTTGTGCGTAAGTGATGTGTTCTACATCGCCTTTGTCGCCCTCAAAAACAATGGCATTTTGGTCAGCTTTGGTGGCTAAGTGTCGGTCAATACATTGGTTAGAGACATTGAGCTTTCCATTACTAAACCATTTGTAAAAAGGGGCGTTGCTTTCGTCTAGTACAGTATCGTAAGGTTCTATCCAATCTATCTTCTCATCGGCAAAACCTTTCCAATAGCCTTCGTAGTCTGCTATGGCTTGGTTTTGGAGTTCCCAATACTGCTCCATAGAGTTTATTTTGGCATCTTTGGCAAATTCTGGGTTGGGGTTAAAAATCTGTTCTGACATGTTGTTTTCCTTGTTTATTGTCTCTGTTTATTGTCTTTTAGGCTTCTAAATTATAAAAAGCAGTTTAGCATAAAAAAAGCCAAATTTAAATGGGATTTTACTAAAGCCCATAATATTGATTGATTCCTTTAGCAACACCTTCCATTAAGCGTGTTTGATAGGTAACATTTCTTAATTTTATGCCCTCATTTTTATGGGTTAGGTAACCTGTTTCTACTAAAATAGAGGGAATTTTAGTGGCTAAAAGTACCCAAAAATCTTGTCGTTTAATACCTTTGTCATTTAAAGAGTATCGTTTACGAACATGCGATAAAATATTACGATGTACACAATAGGCTAATTTTTTAGACTCTCTAAATTTCCAAGGACTAAGCATTTTGTGGTAAGCACGTCTAGTGTAAACAGCTTTTCCTCGATAGTGAACGCGATGTTTTCCTATTCTATTGGAGTTTGCCAATCCTAAGTAGAAAACCTCCATGCCCTCATATTTTACGCCTGGTGTTTTTCTTTTGGGTTCGGCATTGGCATGAATGGAGACAAAGAGCGACGCATTACTGTAGTAAGCATAGTCGGTACGTTGTTTTAAATTCATAAACTTATCTCTACTTCTTGTCAGTAGAACAGTGTAGCCCATTCTTTGTAAAATTCTTTTAAGTTTTAAGGTCATGCTTAAGGTTAAATCTTTTTCACGAACATATTTAGAAGAAGCACCAATATCTCTTCCTCCATGTCCTGCATCTAAGATAATGGTTTTATATCTTCGTTTATTGGAGCTTTTTTTATTAGAACTTTTTTTATATCTACTCTTGTTATGGCTATTTTTTTTATGGCTACGCTTTTTAGATTTACTCTTTTGGGATTTCTTACCTAATGAGATAATAACCTTACGTCCTGTTATTTTAAAATTGCCCTTCATGGGGGTAGTAGTTTCAATAACAACACGTATTACTTTTTTGCTATATTGGGCTATTCTAAAAGTTTTAACCCCGTTGTATTTAAATTTTGAGATGTTTGTTGTTTTGGGGAGAGAACTGTTCTTGATGTCATAGATATGTTTTATTACTCCTTTGGTTTTAATGGTGAAGTGATGTACCTTTTTTACAGGATATTTAAATTTTAAGGACAAGCTATTCTCTATGAGTCTGGTTTTTCGTAAGTAGTTTTCTGTTTTAGCCATAAGCTCTATCTGCAATAGTGTCATGAGTAAAATGGCAATGGTTATTTTTTGTAGAATGGTCAACCCCTATTTTATCTTTTAAGTTTTTTATTTTAAAGACATTCTAACATAAATAAATAGTTTCTTTTAGAAAGAAATTGAATAATAATTATGCTATTTAAACTTTAACAGAAAGTGTTTTTTAATTTTTAATTTTTAATTTCTTTTAAATATTTTAAGAGTTATTACTAATAAATATATGTAAAATTAAAATGAATTTAAAAAAGATAGAGGGGTATTTATGTCAATGTTACCACATAAACTTTTTAGACCAGATGAGACAGATTATATTACAATTACTGAACTCGCTCGTTATTTTAGGATTGAAGCCCGACAGCTTAACCAAATTTTAACTACTATGGGTTGGATAAAGAAAAAACATTTTATTTGGTGGATAGCCACTGAATTGGGTAAAGAGAATGGGGCAAAAGAGTATGTTGCTAACTATAGCCGTCTTAGTTATGTTTACTGGCATAAAGATATTATGGAAAATCAAGAGCTACTTTATACCATTGAAAAAACGGTACGCTCTTACTTAGAAAATAGTTTATATGATGAATTTATTAAAGAGTATTACATTCAACAAGGGTATACTGTTTGGCACTATTCAAAAGAGAAGCAAGAAGATAAAAATGAGAACATTACTTTAGTAGCTAAAAAAGATAAAAAGATAGTCTTAATTCACTGCCGTGACAACCAATTGGATATATCGGTTCAAGAGTTAAAGAATTTTCAAAAACAAAGGGATGAGTTTAAAGTCGCTAACCCTGTTTTTGCCAATTATGATTTAACCTTACACTACTGTATGTCAGGATTTTTCATGACAGAAGATGCCTATGAATATACTGAAGACTTTAAAGATGAAATCTCTTATGAAATCATCAAAGGTGATTCATCAAGCACTTGGCTTGACTCTCTTTTATTAGATAATCAAAAAGCTTAGTTGTAAAAACTAAGCACCTCTTCATCTACTCCTTTTATGAGTTCTTCATTACGATTTTCATAATTTATATTAGACAAAATAAAACGAATTAAATTTAATCTGGCTCTTTTTTTATCGTTAGCATCTAGCTTACACCAAGGGGCTGTGGGTGTGCCTGACTTTTCAAACATTTTATCTCGATAAATTTCATATTTATCATAATTCTGATGTGATTTATAATCTAAATCAGAAAGTTTCCAAGACTTTAAAGGATCATCTTCTCGGTCCTTAATCCGTTTGGCTTGTGTCTCTTTTGAGATATTTAGATAAAATTTAAACAACATCACACCATCATCTACCAACATCTTCTCCACATCGTTAACTTGATTGTAAAAGAGTTCATGTTGTTCAGGCGTACAAAAACCAAAAATAGCTTCAA
>JALSHP010000093.1 GCA_026982175.1 Campylobacteraceae bacterium | reverse complement strand
CCTCCCATCGCCGATAATACTTATCCTGTCTGGATTGGGAATGTAGGTCGCTGCCTCTTTGATTTTTCTAACTTATTTACTTTTCCCCCTCTTTATTCTTTTACTTTATTTAGCATTTTTATTTTTCACTTAATATTCTTTACTTATTTATTTAGCATTTTTCTACAATTAGGTACAATACATTATTAATTATTATTAGGAAACGATAGTGTCAAAAAAAATAGCATCTGCAAGAATTTCAGAATCAAGTTCTAAACTACTTCAAGAATTAAACAACTCTTTACCCTTTGATAAAGTTCTTTATAGAGAAGACATCGAAGGCTCACGGGCTCATGCTTTTATGTTGGCAGAGCAGGGAATTATCTCACAAGAGGATTACGCTAAAATAGAGCAAGGTTTAGTGGAAATCTATAAAGAAGTTGAAGCTGGAGAGTTTCTTCTTGATGGAGATGATGAAGATATTCACATGGCGATTGAGGGGCGTTTGACGGCTAAGATAGGTGATGCAGGTAAGCGTTTACACACAGCACGTTCACGTAATGACCAAGTGGCTTTGGACTTTAGACTTTTTGTGCAAAAAAATACCCAAAAAATAGCCAATTTACTACTGGAAAATATTTCTACACTCATTAAAGTCGCTTCTGAAAATACTAATACGCTTCTTCCAGGTATGACCCACCTACAACATGCCCAACCCATTAACTTTGGCTTTCACATGATGGCGTATGCTTCAATGTTTAAGCGTGATTATGAACGATTTAGCTCTTCATATGAACGAAATAACTATTCCCCAATTGGTTGTGCAGCGTTAGCAGGAACACCTCACCCTATTAATCGTAAAACGACGGCTGAAAAACTTGGGTTTAAAGCACCTACTTTGAACTGTTTAGATACAGTAAGTGACCGTGATTTTGCTTTGGAGATTTTATTTAATATCTCTACTATGATGATGCACATGAGCCGTTTAAGTGAAGAGCTTATCTTATGGTCAGCAAGTGAGTTTAAGTTTGTGCAACTTAGTGACAAACATGCTACAGGTAGCTCGATAATGCCTCAAAAGAAAAACCCAGATATTCCAGAGCTTTTACGTGGCAAAACAGGTCGTGTCAATGGAAACTTGGTGGCTCTCTTGACTGTAATGAAAGGTCTGCCACTCGCTTACAATAAAGATATGCAAGAGGACAAAGAGGGGGTTTTTGACTCTGTAAAAACGGCTCTACTGTCACTAGAAGTACTTAATGAGATGATAGATGAGATGACTGTAAATGTAGAACAGATGGAAAAAGCGTGTATGATAGGACATCTCTCTGCTACTGATTTGGCTGATTATTTGGTGAAAGAGGTGGGAATTCCTTTCCGTGATGCTTATCATATTACAGGAAATGTGGTAAATGTGGCAGAACAAAAAGGCTTAGACATTTCAGAACTTTCTTTTGAAGCGTTGAAAGCTGTTGATAATAGAATTACAGAGGGTGTTGTGGCGTTGTTAGATAACAGAGCTTCAATGAATGCCCGAATTTCAGAGGGTGGAACAAGCACTGAAAGAACCCAAGAACAGATTGAGATGCTTAGTACATGGTTAGTATCTAAAAAATAGGAGATAGTATGTTTGGAATATTTAAAGCAAAAAAGCAGATGATTCTTTCACCTGCTGATGGTGATGTGGTGGAGTTAAGTGAAGTGCCAGATGAAGTTTTTTCACAAAAGATGGCAGGTGATGGCATTGCCATACTACCTCGTTCCAATACTTTTGTAGCTCCTGTAAGTGGGACGATTACAAAGATTTTTTCAACCAATCATGCTTTTTCCATTAAAACCAAAACAGGTTTAGAGGTGATGGTTCACGTTGGTCTTGACACGGTAGCTCTCAATGGTGAGGGGTTTAAGCGTTTGGCACAAGAGGGTGACAAAGTGAGTGTGGGAAAACCCATCATCTCGGCTGATTTAGCATTTATTGCTGAACAAGGTAAAGAGATTATCACCCCCATTGTCGTGAATCATGAAAAAGCTTTGAGCATTGAGAGTGACAAAGTACGCACTATTCGTGAGGGAGACAACTTGTTAGAGGTCTCTTTTAAATAGGGCTTCTACTTCTTAAATGTGTCAATATATAGATTTTCCACTTTAATCCTAGCCCATTCATGGTCAACATTTCTTAGAAATTTGAGAGAGGCTTTGATGTGAGGATTGTTGTTAAAACAGTTAATCCTCACTCTTTTTCCTAGCTCTTCCCAACCGTAATGTTCGACTAACGCTTCTACTATATCTTTTAATTTTATGCCGTGTAGGGGGTTGTTTTGGTTGTTCATTTTAGACTCTTTTTTTAATTTTCGATATTATATGACAATTTGACATATTACTAGGTTATTTTTGAAAACTGTTTTATACTGTTAATATGAAAACAATAAAAGAACTCTATAAAGATGACAAACCAAGAGAAAAATTAGTGAAAAAGGGTGTTGAATCACTTAAAAATGATGAACTCCTCTCTGTGCTTATTGGTTCAGGTATAAAAGGTAAAGATGTTCGTAAGCTATCACGAGAGATAGTAGCCATGATGGATAGCTCTTTTGACTCTTTATCTTTGGAAAAGCTCTTAAATATTCACGGCTTAGGGGTGGCTAAGGCTTCACAGATTATCTCTGCTTTAGAACTTGCCAAGCGTTACACCTCTCAAACCAATAAAAAGATAACTTCAGCCCAAGATGTTTACAATGAGTTAAAAATGTTCTCTACCAAACAACAAGAGTATTTTTTGTGCATTACACTTGATGGGGCTTCACATATTATTAACACGAGAACAGTTTTTATTGGTACGCTAAATCAGAGTCTAGTTCACCCAAGAGAAGTTTTTGCCGATGCCATTGCTGACAGAGCAGCTGGAATAATCATCGCCCATAACCACCCAAGTGGAACACTAAGTGCGAGTAGAGCTGACATAGGTGTAACACAAAGGCTTGAAGAGGTTGCTAAATTGGTAGGCATAGAATTACTTGACCATATAATCTTAGCAAAAGATGGCTTTTACAGTTTTTCAGATGAGGGGTTGCTGTAGGTTGGGGTACACCGCAGGCACTTCCTTCGGTCGTCCTCACCCCGACAATTTAAATTTGAAATCATATAATTTTTTTTGCAAACAAGTTTGTGTCGGGGTGAGGATACCCCGACCTACGGGTTTTTATGTTAATTTTACCTCTTTACGATAAAATAGTTTAATTGAAAAAAGAGGAAGATATATGCCATATATTGATTGGTTGGGTAAAGAGGATGTTGTTAATCATCATAAAGAGATAGCGTATAAGACCATCGACTGTCAAGAGGTGGTGGGTGAGGTAGAGAGTGAAAATATGATTATCAAGGGTGATAATCTGTTGGCTTTGAAGTCTTTGCTTCCTTACTATGCGAATGCTGTGAAGATGATATATATCGACCCTCCTTATAACACGGGAAATACCTCTTGGGTGTACAACGACAACATGGACTCTCCTCTCATTAAAAAGTGGCTTAACGACACGGTAAATGCTGACGATTTGAGCAGAAGTGACAAGTGGCTTTGTATGATGTACCCACGGCTTAAACTTTTGCGTGAACTGTTGAAAGAAGATGGGGTGATTTTTATCTCTATTGATGATGCCGAGGTGGCACATCTACGCATGATGTGTGATGAAGTTTTTGGAAAAGAAAACTTCGTAGCTCAATTTATTTGGCAAAAGAAAAAAGGTGGAGGAAACGATTCTAAATATATAGCTAGTGAGCATGAGTATATTTTAATGTACGCAAAAAATAAAATGTATGTAACAAATTTAATACAAAATTTTACAGATGAATATGCTAAAAGGTATAATCAAGAAGACGACCATAGTAAATATTATTGGGATACTTTTAAAAGAAAATCAGGGAAGCAATATTATCCAGTAACATGTCCTGATGGTTCAGTATTAGAATTTGATGATAAAGGTAATACAATTAGTTGGTTAAGGTCTGAAGCTAGATTTTATAGTGACTTAAATGATGGTGAAGTGAAAATTGAAAAAATGAAAAATGGTTGGACAGTATTTTTTAAACAACGAATGCCTAAAGGGAAGACACCTAGAACTTTATTGTTTGAGCAAGGGACAACAAGTAGTGGCAGTAGTTTATTGCTAGATATCTTTGGTAAGAATTTATTTGATAATCCAAAACCTATGGAGTTAATTAAATACTTTGTTGAGATTGCCACCTCAAAAAACGACATAATCCTAGACTCATTCGCAGGAAGTGGTACAACGGCTCATGCTGTCATAGAGCAAAACAGAACTGATGGTGGTAAGCGTAAGTTTATACTCATAGAGACCCTTGACTATG
>JALSHP010000092.1 GCA_026982175.1 Campylobacteraceae bacterium | reverse complement strand
CTAAAGACAAACCTAAAGAGATTAAAGTTGTTCGTAAAATAGGAATAGAGGTATCACCTAAAGAAGAGGATTTACTTTCGGATGACTACTTAAAAAGAATGGCAGAGGAGATGAATCGGCTTTAGAAGCTTTTTATTTTTGGAAATCACTAAAAACTTTAACATAATTTATTATAAAATATTTTTATGAAACATAATAAAACTATTTTATATGTAGAAGACAATGACTTTATTCGAGAAGAAGCAGTGGAGTACCTTTCATTGCTCTACAAAACCGTTTTAGAAGCATCTAATGGAAAAGAAGCATTAGAACTTTATAGAGAACATCAACCCCATATTATTATTACCGATATTGAAATGCCCATTCTCTCTGGCTTAGAAATGGTCAAAGAGATTCGTAAAGAAGATAAAAAAACCCCCATTATTATGGTGACAGCTTTTAAAGATATTAGCTATTTACAAGAAGCCATTGAACTACGTTTGGTAAAATATATTTTTAAACCGATGAGTAATCATAAGTTAAAGATGGCTTTGAAGTTAGCTCATGAGTGCTTGGCTTGTGAAGATGAATCATTGATTCACTTATCTGAAAACAGTTGTTATGACACACTTAATAAGCTTTTAATTGTGAATAGAAAAAGGGTACATCTCTCTTATAATGAAATTGCTTTAATAAATCTACTTGTTAAAAATGCTAATCGTTTAGTTCCTTATAGTGAAATTAAACATAAGATTTGGAATTATGAAGAAAACTATAGAGACGCTTTACGTACTTTGGTTCGTTCTTTACGTTCTAAAATGGAGGGAAATATAATTAAAAATGTTTCTGGGGTGGGGTATCGTCTTGATATTATAAGAAATCTAGATGCTTAGCTCTTCTGTTTATTTGGTATTTTCAGGGGTGGTTATTGGCATTGTCTTTATGACAATTTTTTATAATTTAGCTGTTTATTATTACATACGAGAGAGAACTTTTCTCTATTATTCAATTATGCAAGTTTTTATGTTGCCTATTATTGTGCATCATAGTAAAGTGTTTCAATGGAGTGCATACTATTATGGATTATTTAGTATTTTATCCTCTATTTTTGCCATACTTTTTGCTCGTAATTTTTTAAAAACTGAAACGTATTTACCTAAAATAGATTTTATTTTAAAAATATATTTACTCATTTTAGGCTTAGATTTCTTTTCTCTATTAATTCAAGATTATTCCTATGCCTTAGATTATGATTTATATAGTTCCTGTGGCTTACTTTATCTCTTAATGGCATATTTACGGATTCGTCAAGGTTTTAGATTAGCTTGGTTCTTTTTAGTTGGTTGGGGTGTATTTATTTTAAGTTTACTCTATGTTGATATTGTAAAAAATGTTCATGACTTAGATAAAGTAAGTCTATTTCTGTTTGGACCTCCTATTGAAGCCCTTTTATTGTCTATTGCTTTAGCTTATAGTTGGAAGCTTTTACAACAAGAAAAGATAAAGCAACAAGAACTCTTAGTCCACCAAAGTAAACTAGCATCAATGGGAGAGATGATAGGGGACATTGCCCACCAATGGAAACAACCTTTAAGTTACTTATCTTTTAACTTTATGAACCTCCGTGAAGTCTCCAAACAACATCTTTTAGATGATGCATATCTCAACAAAAAATTAGACAAAGCCGAAACCCAATTAGAATTTATGTCACAAACCATTGACAACTTTAAAGATTTTTATCTTCCGAACAAAGTAAAAGAGAGCTTTTCCATTGCAGAAGCAACGCAAGAGACTTTGGAGATTATGGACTATGAGTTTAAAAAATATCAGATTAAGGTAGAGGTCAATGTCAAAAATGATTTTACTTTAAACTCCTATAAAAACGAATACAAGCAAGTCATCTTAAATTTACTAAGTAATGCAAAAGATGCTTTTGTCCATAGGGCTACTCTTAACCCTAAAATCATCATTAACATCGACAAAAAAGAGATTAGCATTCATGACAATGCAGGAGGCATAGCCCAAGAACGCATAGACGATATTTTTAAAGCCTATGTTAGCTCTAAAAAAGAGAGTTCAGGCATTGGGCTATATATGTCAAAAATCATCATTGAAAATAATATGTTGGGTTCATTAACCGTCTCCAATGTGGATGAGGGGGCTTTGTTTAGAATTCAGTTTTAATTTTTCTTAAAGAATTCTCATTTCTTCCTTATTTTTTGGCTTTCTTGCTTATAAAAATCTCATTTTATTGTTGTAAAGTATGGTTATATATTTAAATATATGAATTATAAAAAGGAATTAAAAATGAAAAATAGATTAAATCTTATGATTACACCTGGTGTGATGACTCTATTTATGATTTTAGGATGTGGTGGGGAGAATAGTGCTAATAAGGATAAACCTGTTTCAGCATCTACCGAAATTCCCACACAGATAGCCCAAAAAGGTTATCTTCTCGACTCTGCTCTTTTTGGAGTAACTTATCGTTGTGATGGAAAAGAATCTCTAACGAATGAAGATGGTCTCTTTGAGTGTGTGACACCTCCTGTTAGCTTTAATATTGGAGGCTTAAAGCTTGGAACAATTACTGTTTTTACGGCTGATACTAAAGTTTACCCACAAGATTTATTGGGATTAAAAAGAGATGACTTTGCAGATGAACACTTAAAACTTTTGGCTCGACTACTACAGTCACTTGATGATGATGGAGATATTGAGACAACTATTACCATAGAACCTTCACTAAGAGATGCTTTAATGAAAGAACAAAACTTTACAGCTTTGAGTGAAACTGATATTGACATTTTACTCCAAAAGTTAGAAAAGCCTTTTGTAACAGAAGAATCAGCATTAAAACATCTTAGGATTAATAGTGGGTTTCCAGATCTTAATCAAGTGATAGTAGAAGAAGAGATAAATATTAGTTTGGATCTAAATGGAACAAAAATTAATAAAGTTTCAAATCGAGGTATACCCTTTGGTAGTTTTTTTTACTTTACTATTCCTTCTATTAGTACGAATAGTATCATAGGAGATGGACCTTTTAATGTTCGCTATTTTTTTGATGAACTGGAAGTAAGTGTCAAAGAACGGATAAAAGTAAGCATTGGAGAACATAATTTAAGTGTTATAATTACTGAGGAGAATGGCGATAACGAAACAGCTACACTTACTGAACTTTTTAGTGTCTTTCAATCAGCATCAGAACCTATACCTATACCTGTACCTACCACCTGTGACAACATTATTAACATCTGTGCAGATGAAGAAGGATTTCCAGTTGAAGAGGCGTAGTTATTTTCAATACATTTATGGTTAATTTGATATATTATGTATAACTATATTAAGAAAAATCTAAATTAATATTGTCAGTAGAACATAATACTTCTACTGATTTTCTTTTATCTTCTTGTTTCTAACGAAAAAGTTAGGAACACCCTTTCAAAAATATTCCGCCCCATAATCTCACTAAAATTTTATAAATCCAAACTTTTCATCTAATTTTAAAACTCTTTTATATATACTTTGCAATACAAAGTACTTTTAACTAAGAAGTGTCACTAAAAAGGAAAAAACAGATGAGCGAAAAAGAAGAAGTATTAAGACAGATAAGTGAGATAAAAACGCACTTGGTAGATAAAGAGGCATTTTTCCCTTACAACTTTAATGCTTGTCATGTTTGGTCGGCGATTGCTGTGGTGCTAACATTGGTAATGGTTCCTGCTTATGAAACAAGTGTGGCTTTTGGCACAACAGTCACGACACTTTTGGTTTTAATCGGGTTCATCATTGAAGCTGTGATGACCAAAAAGGTCAATGAAAATTATGACATTGATGACTGTACAAGAAGACAGCAGTACATTATGAGTAACTTTATAATGATAGCGTTGTTTGCTATTGTTTTTTCAACATTTTTGGCACTCTATAAATTCTATGTTCCCATTATGCTTTTGTGGTTGTTTCTTATCTCTTTGGGGCATTTGGGAGTAGGGTTTGTTTTGAACATCAAAGCCTATGGCACATTAGCAAAGGTCAATATGATAGGGGCGATGATTTTACTTTCGATTGCTATCTATTTTAACTTATTAGAAACACAAGGTAGCTTTTTACTTTTGGTGCAAGTTGTTACCATTGTGGGATTGGCAATTTCCCCCTCCCTTATTACTCTGAATCATCAAAAAACAAGCACAAAAGGCAAGTAGTGTTTGACCCACTCTTGCACCAAGCTGTGCGTTCAAAACTACTATCACTGTTAATTAGTAATGATGAAATGCCCTTTAAAGCACTAAAAGAAGCTCTAAATGTGACCGATGGAAATTTATCCAGCCATCTAAGTAAGTTAGAAAAAGAGGAATATGTTTTAATCGAGAAGATGTTTGAGGGGAAACGCCCTAAAACAGTGGTGCATATTACCCAAAAGGGTAAAGATGCTTTTGCTTTATATATTGAAGCATTGAAAAAATTTATAGAGGGGA
>JALSHP010000091.1 GCA_026982175.1 Campylobacteraceae bacterium | reverse complement strand
ACAAAGCCCTACCCTCCTCTTCTTTGCTATAATACGCCCATTATATTTAAAGAGATAAAAATGCAAAAACTTCTGTACCCTGTCAAAGTAAAAAATAATTTTATATTTAACCCTAGTAGTCGTGACTTTATTGTCGATGAGATTCCTCTTTATGAGTTTACAGGAGAGGGGGAACACCTCATTCTTCATGTTCGTAAAAAGGACATGACCACTTGGGAGATGGTCTCTGCCATTGCTAAGTATTGTAAAATTAAACAGCGTGACATTGGTTACGCTGGGCTAAAAGACAAACACGCCATGACCATGCAATATGTCTCACTCTTAGCCAAAGACAATGAAGAGATTTTAAAAACTTTTAACCATGACAAAATCAAAATTTTGGGTACATACCGACACAATAACAAAATTCGCATTGGGCATTTAAAAGGTAACCATTTTAAAATACGCCTCAAAAAAGTTTTGGGCGTACAAAAAGACAAACTAGACTCCGTGCTTAAGTGGGTCAAACAAAATGGGGTACCCAACTACTTTGGAAACCAACGTTTTGGAAATCAAGGAGACAACTGGAAAGATGGTCAAAAACTCATAGAGGGAAGTTTGAAAATTCGTGACAAAAAGAAGCGAACCTTTCTCATCAATGCCTACCAATCACATCTCTTTAATCAATGGCTCTCAAAACGCATAGAACTCTCCATGCTTCTTGAATCTTTTAATGAAACTGACGCTGAAAAAGTTTTTAATCTACCCAATGGAAGTTTAAAAGGAACAAAAGAACAAGCCCATTTCTTTAAAATTTTAGAGGGTGACTTGATGATGCACTACCCCTTTGGGCGTGTTTTTGAACTAGAAAATTTAGAAGAAGAAGCGAAACGTTTTAAAGAATTTGATATTGCTCCCTCTGGGCTTTTAGCAGGTAAACGTGTGAGTCGCACCACTAAGACCTCTGGACTCATAGAACAAGCCTATGACCAAGAGATGGCTGAAAATGGTGCAAGACGTTATGCTTGGGTGAAAGTGACCGAAATAAAAAAAACCTATGTAGAAGAGAAAGCCCACTATGAACTAGAGTTCTCTTTGCCTAAAGGGTGTTATGCAACTAATGTTTTAGATGTACTTAGAGGAGAGAGTATTATTGAGTAGAGAAATAGCGAATAGAGGCAAAACCACTTGCCCCATGCTCTCTACACGCTTCAATCTGCTCTTGCGTTAAAATTCCCCCTAAAGCGATAATGGGTATCTCTATAGCCTTGGCTACTTCTAATAGAAAGTCTAAGCCTTTAGGCTCTCCTTTATTTGGAGTAGAGAAGATGGGACTCAAGGTAATCATGTCTGCCCCTTGCTTTTGTGCATCAGAAGCCTCTTTTAGAGTATGGGTACTCACTATTACAAACAAGCCTAACGCTTTTGCATTTTTAATCTCATCAAACTGTTGTGAGGTTAAATGTACTCCATCAGCACCCAACTCATAGGCTAAACGATAATCAGTATGAAGCAGTATTTTAAAGAACTTATAGGCTCTCGCATCATCAAGAAAATACTTAGCATTTTGAGCATAATTAGCATTGGATTTATCACGATAGACAATCATCTCTGCTCTATTCACAAAAGATTCTAAATTACAAAAGTGTGAGGTAATGGCGTAAGCAATCATTATACTTTACTAAATGATTGACTTACAAGGGTTTCTAACAGTTCCGTCTGTTTTTCAAGCTCATTAAGGTGTGCTTGTTTCATGAAGAAATACTCTATAAACAGTACAAAAAAGAGTCCTGGAAGCGTGGCGACCAATGCTGCAAAAAGAGCAAAGATAATCCCAACTTCTACATAGAGATAAAAAGTAATAATGGCACTTGCAAAGACAAAAGCCCAAGCAAATCCCAATAAAAAGTTTAGAAGAAAAGATAAAAGAGGAGAGGAGAGTTTCATATTGTCGTTCTATCTTTTAAGTAAAAGTGATGAGACCTAGTGGTCATCATCAATAGCTACTGCACCTGCAAGGTAAACGTAGATAAGAATCATAAATACAAAGGTCTGTAACAATGCAGAGAATGTAAGTAGTAAGTACGCAGGTAGTGGTGCAAAGAATGGTACAAGCATTAAGAGAACCCATAAGAAGAGGTCATCCCCTTTAATGTTACCAAAAAGTCTGAATGACAATGAGATGATTCTTGAAATGTGAGATACAATTTCAATAGGGAACATCAACGGTGCAAGAGCAGGAACTGGTCCCATAAAGTGTGCAAAATATTTTTTAACACCATTTTCTCTAATACCCTCGTAGTTATAGTAAACAAATACAACCAATGCTAAAGGCAAAGTAACATTAATGTTTGAAGTTGGAGATTCAAAACCAGGAATAATTCCTACCAAGTTAGAGATAAGCACAAAAAGACCTACCGTTGCTACAAGTGGCAGATATTTTCTTGCCAATTTCTCACCAATAGTATCTTTACCCATTGAGATAGCACCTTCAAGAAATGCTTCCATAAAGTTTTGTGTCCCTGTTGGTACTGCTTTGAGTTGTGATGTTGCATATTTTGCTAAAAGCAAAACAAGCCCCATTACTAAGATTAAGTGAGCGACAACCATCGCTGTTCCGTGTCCTGTGAAGACACCTAAAAAAGTCCATACACCTTCCATATATCCATCCTATTGTTAGAAAATAATTTGGGGGATTATAGCTTAGAAAGGCTTAGTTTATCGTTATCTTTAATATAATTTGTAATTAAAAAATACTTGAGTTTTCTTTGAGTATTTTAGTGACACCTATTCTTTCCATTTTATTTATTTTTTTCTAAAAAGAGAGAAAAAAATACACTTTTTAAAGAGAATAAGCGTTATAATATTTAAAAGTATACTTGAGGGAAAGATGTTAGATAAAATTAGCGAAATAAGCATTAAACTATGGTCACCTGTGGGAGAGTTCTTCTCCTCAATTTTAGGAACATCCAATACTTGGTTTCCTATTATAAGCTATGTTCTTCTCTCTTTAGTGGGTCTCTTTCTTTTAAGAAAATTTTTAGACAAAAGTGTTGAGACAACATCTTCTTTAACACTTAACTCATTTTGGAATATTTTAAAGAAGGTTCTTATTGTGCTAGTTGTTTTGGGAGCTGCTGTTTCACTCTACTTCTATCTTGACTCACGCTATCATATCTATCAAGAAATTACAGAGACTCAAGAAAAAGACTTTGGTTATCTGTTAGACTAAAAAGTAATGCTAATAAATAGTACGAAAAAGCCACATGCCCAAAAGCGTTGCACCAAGTGAGAGCAGTAGATTTAACATCATATTCATCAATGCTTTAAAGTAAAACTCTCCTTGTAGCAGTAAAATAGTGTCAAGTGAGAAGGTAGAAAAAGTGGTTAATGCCCCTAGTAAACCTGTGATAAACATCGCCTTTTGAGAAGCAGAGAAATTAATCTGTTGAAAGTATAGAAACAGAAAACCAATCAAGAAGCTTCCCAAAATATTCACGCCCAAAGTCCCTAAAGGAAAAGTAGTGCTACTTGCTTTTCCTATGGCAGTAGAAAGGCTAAAGCGTAAAATAGCCCCCACAAAGCCACCGATTCCTACGCTTAAAAGTAGTGTAAAATTCATTATTTTTTATAGAGCCAATCATCACTAGCCCCACCATTGTCGTGGCTACTTCTCTTTTGGTTAATCAACAAGTTCATAACATTCACCTCTTGATTTAAGGTCTCATCTTCTAAAAGTTTCATCTCTTCTAAGTAGATGTTTCTAAACAGATGTAAAAACTTTTTATATCCTGCACTTACTTTTAACTTACATGACTTACGCTCCCATGTTTTTAGTTGAGGATAATCAGGGTGCATTGGAGGATAAACAAAACAAGCTTTTTGGAGTTCTAAAGGCGTTTTCTCTACGCCACTTACTTTATCATTACACTCTGCACGTGCATCAATAAGCCAGTTTTTCATAACTGTCACATAATCTGCGACTAAAATGGCTTTACGTATACCTTTATTATCATAATAGTTCCCCTCTGTTTTAAAAGCAACTTTTTGGCGACTACTATGGCTTTTCCCTTTAACATCTTTGTAAGAGACCTCTAAATATATCTCTTGACTCTTTGCCTCTTTATCTTTGTGAAGTTTTACTAAAACTACCCCACCCTTAGTGGCACTTCCATCATTGTCTGAAGGGAAAAGTGTATTAACTTTCATCACATCACCTGTGGCTAAATTGGCTTCAGGTGAGCCATAGACAGCTTCAATGGAGTAAGCAGAACTAGAGAGTTTCAAGTTTAAATCGTAAACCAACGGTGTTACCATGTAGTCAAACTCTTTGTCTAACAATTTAGAAAAAGCTTTACTAGAGTGTACCGAGAAGTAGTTTGCTCCTTTGGTTTTTGAGACTGCTTCTACTAGATTATTGTTAAAATCTACCCCAATACCAATAAAGGTCGTGTTAATCCCTTTGGCTGCAGCCTCTTTTGCC
>JALSHP010000090.1 GCA_026982175.1 Campylobacteraceae bacterium | reverse complement strand
GCCAAACTTTTAGCAACTGAACCCAACATGTTACTCCTTGATGAACCGACCAACTACCTTGATTTACTCTCTTTGCGTTGGCTCAAAGAGTTCATTCGTACTTTTGATGGTGAAGTCATACTCATTACCCATGACCGTGATTTTATGGACGCTGTAACGACCCACACAATGGGAATTCAGCGTAAATCTTTACACATTGTCAAAGGCAATAGCAAAAAGTATGAAGAGACCTTAGCACTTAGCGATGAGACCTATGAAAAAACGCGTCAAAACCAAGAGAAAAAACGTAAAGAGCTAGAGGAGTTTGTGGCTAAAAATAAAGCTCGTGCTTCCACGGCTGCCTTGGCACAATCTAAGCAGAAGATGCTTGACAAGATGGACGAGATGGAGAGTTTGCAAAGTGAGCAGAACCTAAACTTTAACTTCAACTACAAAGAGACTCCTGCTAAAATTAATCTCCGTGCTGAAAACTTAGGTTTTGGGTACAAAGCAGATGAAAAGCTTTTTAGTGATGTTTCATTTGCTTTAGAAAATGGTAAAACCTTAGCCATCATTGGAAAAAATGGTAAAGGTAAATCGACGCTGTTAAACTACATCGCAGGAGAACTTGAAATGCAAGAGGGAAAACTTAATTTTCACCCCTCAACATCTATGGCACACTTTGGACAGACCAACATAGAACGGCTGAACACCAAAGCGACTATCATAGAGGAGATTGCTTCGGTGAGTTTAAAAATTGGCATTGCAGAGACCAGAAGCATCTGTGGAACAATGATGTTTTCAAGTGACTTAGCTGACAAAAAAATCTCCGTGCTTTCAGGGGGAGAGCGTAGCCGTGTAATGTTGGGAAAAATCATCGGTACAGAAGCCAATCTTCTTCTACTTGATGAGCCTACTAACCACCTAGATATGTACTCTATTGACTCACTATGTAGTGCCATTGAAGCGTTTAAAGGCTCAACCATCATGGTAACGCACTCTGAAATGCTCTTACGCCGTTTAGCTGATGCTCTCATTATTTTTCACAAGGGTGGGGCTGAATATTTTGAGGGGTCTTATGATGACTTCTTAGAAAAAATTGGTTGGGAAGAAGATGAAGCAGTGAAAAATGAATCTAAACCCAAAAGACCAAAAATTGACAACAAAGAGCGTAAACGACTTAAAAAAGAACTCACCCTCGCACGAAGCAAGGAGAATGCTCCTCATAAAAAAGAGTTGGAGTTTTGTGAAAATAAGATTATGGAACTTGAAGAAGCGTTAGAAGCACAAAACGAAAAACTTGTTGAAGCATCAACTTCTGGCGATAATGCCTTAATGATAGAAGCTTCACAAAATGTCGGAAAACTTCAAAATGAGATAGAGGTACTTTTTGAACGCTTAGAAGTGGCAAGTGATGCCTTAGATGAAATTGAAGAGAGATACAAACCTCAATTTGAGAGCATATAGTTTTCTCTCTCCTCTCTTAACTCATGATAACGAGGGATCTGCTTTAAAAGCTTATCATATTTAAAAAGGGTACTCTCAAGATAAATCTTTTTTAAAGCAAATTCTTTTTGATAAGTATTTGCTTTATCTATTTGAAGATAAATCTCTTTAAGATATATCTCACATGCCATCTTTAGATTTTCATCATCAATTTTATGTAGTTTTTTACCAAATGCCGTACTTAACCTTGTTAAGTTCTCTATAGAAGAGAATAAATTCTCCTCATGAAACTTAATTCTATTTTTATGACGATGCAATTCTCTAATAACTCCTTTAAGCTGTCCCCCCAACATTAGAAGTTCCCTTCGACGTCTATTTTTATCTTCACCTATTCCAAACTTATCATAGAGAAATTGACTCACAAACCCTTCTTCCTCTCTTAGTTGTTCCAAAGAGAACTCTATGGTATCCATTAAAACTCTATGAATATCATACTCTATAGATAACTCTTTACGTGCATTTTTCAAACTATTAATCGCTACTTTATCCAAAATCTCATCAAAAATATTACTGGAGCTATTTAAAATTTTATCTATATTTATCTGTAAGGACATATTAAACTCCTTTTTTAATCTATTATATTATAGAAACATTAAGATATTCTTATACTTCTCTAGTATATTGCTTTAAGTGTAAATATCTTATACTATAAAAAACAAGAAAATACTAATGATAACAACATCTTTTTCCTACTTAACAATTTTAATCTTCATTACTTCCTCACTGCTCTACATAGAGCATAAAAGTCGTGCCAAGTTTTTTGAATATCTACCCCCTATTGTGATTTTATATTTCACAATAATGGGTTTCTCAACACTTAAACTGTGGGAACCAACAGCTGAAATCACTTTAACATATAAAGCCTTTAAATCTAACTTACTTCCTGCCATGATATTCTTAATGCTCTTACAATCAGACATAAGAAAGATTTTAAAACTGGGCAAAAAGATATTGCTTACTTTCTTTTTAGCTTCACTCTCTATCTCTTTGGGCTTTATTATTATGTTTGCACTTTTACATAGTTTTTTTGAAGCTGAATCATGGAAAGCCTTTGGCTCATTGTCAGGTTCATGGATGGGAGGTACGGGCAATATGTTAGCCATTCAAGAAGCCCTTGAATTGCCTGATAGTAAAATGGGATATGTCTTACTCATCGACAGCATTGACTATGCCATTTGGGTCATGATACTTTTAG
Organism: Campylobacteraceae bacterium; assembly: GCA_026982175.1. GTDB lineage: Bacteria > Campylobacterota > Campylobacteria > Campylobacterales > Sulfurovaceae > UBA1140. The sequence continues at coordinate 1,821 of JALSHP010000090.1, read as the reverse complement.
CCCTCGTTCCCTTTGCCAAAAACTTTAACAACTGGACAAAAGCCAATGATTCGGTCCTTGAAACACTTACTTCTAAGCTCACAATAGAAGAAGAAAAAAAGATAAATTTTCCAACACTCTTTATGCTTTTAGGTCTTGCCCTCATGGTCTCTCTTTTAGCCCAAAATATCGCCCCACTTCTGCCGACAACAAGCTTTTTAACCAACACCACTTGGGTGGTTATCTTTGCCACCATTAGTGGTATTATTTTGGGAATGACCCCTTTAGGAAAAGAGGCTTCTGCTGTACCTTTGGCAAATATGATGCTCTACCTCATTATTGCACTCATTGCTTCTCGTGCTAATTTCACAGAACTAAGCCAAGCACCTCTTTATATTTTTGCAGGGTTTATTATTATTGTTATTCATGCCATTATCATGGTGCTTTTTGCTAAGCTCTTTAAACTCGATTTGTTCTCGTTAGGTATCGCTTCATTAGCCAATATTGGGGGTGTTGCTTCCGCCCCTATTTTAGCAGGAGCTTATAACAAGGCATTAATCCCTATTGGGGTGCTTATGGCGATGATGGGATATATTGTAGGGACGTTTATGGGACTTGGGGTAGCAAAAGTTTTAGAACTTATCGCAACATTCTCTTAAAGATATTTAAAAGGTTCACAAGAATCCCTTTAGGAGTGGTCAACTCTTCTATAAATTTTGGATAGGTTAAATTATGTTCATCTAAAAAAGATTCTAAATAGGCTAAGGATTGCTCCATACCATGCTTTTTTTCAATGCTTAGCATTATCTCATATAACTCTTCAATCTCTTCTATAACAAGGTCAGGTGCAGCACGTCTAAAAGCAGTAAATGCGACTAACTCGCCATTCATATCTCTCTTCACTTCAAAATCTGAAATGACCCAATAGTATCTACCATCTTTTGCCAAATTTTTGATAACACCTGAAATGGGATTACCTGCTAACAGTGTCTGCCATACTAAAAAAAAGATACCTCTTGGCATATCTGGATGTCGCAAGGCATTATGAGGCTCACCAATCAACTCCTCTTCTGAATAGCCAGAGATTTCAGAGAAGTTCTTGTTTATAAAAATAATTTTACCACTTAAATCAGTTTTACTTACTATAAATTTCTTTTTTGAAAAGCTTATCTCTTCATCTAGTACAATTGGTCGATATATCACAACTTCCCTTTTTAATCATTCAAATTATTATAACAATAAAAATTAGAAGAGAAGATGATTTTAGATTACTTATCTTCCATAAACTGAAAAATTCCCTCTTTTTTTAAACCTTCATTCAAAGCATTCGCATCATATCCCAACTCTTTAAGTCTCTCTAGTACAGGAGGATGTGTGTAGTAAAAAAAGGCATAAATAGCATGAGACTTTGGAAAAGATTTATTCTCCTCTACCAACTTCATCAAAGCAGAGACCAAGTTCTCTTTACCTCCTAATTCACTTCCAAACTCATCGGCTGCGTATTCGTTGTGACGACTTACTGCTGAAAGAATAGGAGTAAATAAAAATGACAAAAGAGGTAACAGAAGCATCATCATTGCTATCTCTACCCCTGCACTTTTCTCAATGCCCATCTCAATGAAAAGAGATGCAGGTAAATTTCCTAAAATGAAAAAAGATGAAAAGAGTAAAACCCCCATCATCCCAATATTTTTCCAAATGTCTCCATGGGAGAAGTGACCCAACTCATGACCTAAGACGGCTAAGAGTTCTTTATTGCTTAATTTTTCCATTAAGGTGTCAAACATAACGACGCGTTTAGACTTACCAAGCCCACCAAAATAGGCATTTAAACGGCTATCT
>JALSHP010000089.1 GCA_026982175.1 Campylobacteraceae bacterium | reverse complement strand
CTATTTTGAAGATGAGAGCATTGATGAGCGACGTAGCCATGAGGGAGATTTTGAAAAGTATATCTCTGAAGAGGAAGCAGAGATATATGTTAGGGTGAATTACCTCTGATTCCCCGCAAAAAAGTTTCCTGCCAATCCCAAAGGCACAACGGTTCTGTAAAACAGATAACGCCCAACTAATTCAGAAGCCAAGGCACCTACACTTATTTAAAGATGTAAAAAAAGTAATAATTTAGACTTAGTTATGATGGAATTTTTGAAAAATAAGCGTCATAAGTGTTCCTACAACAAGTCCTTCAATTGCTATATATTAGAGCTAGAGATAAGATTTTGAGTCTTGTTCCTCGTCATAACTTTAAAGTTACCATAATGGTAATTATGTTATTCTTCCCTCATGAGAGTAATAGCAAAAAGCACACTTAGAGCATTTTATGAACAGCCAAATTATCAAGATAGCCAATCAGCCCTAGAAGCATGGCATCATGAGGTACTGAAAGAAAATTGGTCAAATCCAAATGAGATAAAAATGCAATACAAAAGTGCAAGTATTGTGGGCGATAACAAAGTAGTTTTTAATATCTGTGGTAATAGATACCGATTAATAGTCAAAATAAACTATTTTGCAGAGATTATCTATATTAAATTTATAGGTACACACAAACAGTACGACAAAATTAAAGTTGAGGAGCTATAAGATGGTACGACCTATACGAAGTAAAAAAGATTATGAGTTGGCTCTTAGTAGAGTTGAGCTACTTATGGATGCAAAACCAAACAGTGATGAGTTTGATGAATTAGAGGTATTGGCTACACTTGTCGATAACTATGAATCTAAACATTATGCAATAGATATTCCAGACCCTATTGAGGCAATTAAGTTTAGAATGGAACAAGAGGGGTTAATCCAAAATGATTTGGTGGCTTGTTTTGGGAATAAATCTAGGGTATCAGAGGTTCTGAATAAAAAGAGAAGATTAACACTTGATATGATTAGAAACCTACACAATCAGCTTAATATTCCTTTTGAGAATCTTTTGGGAGAGTATCGGCTTTGTTGTTAAAAAAAAGTATAGTAATAATACGAAAGTAAAAGGTCAATAACCATGAAAAACCTACCAATAGGAATCCAAACATTCCAAAAAATAAGAGATAAAAAAGAAAATTATATCTATATAGATAAAACAGACTTAGCTCTAAAGCTTATAAATAGTAGTGGTTACTACTTCCTCTCACGCCCACGCCGTTTTGGTAAGTCGCTTTTTTTAGATACGCTCAAAGATATATTTGAGGGTAAAAAAGAGTTGTTTGAGGGGCTTTATATTTATGATAAGTGGGATTGGGAGACTACTTATCCTGTAATTAAAATTAGTTTTGGTGGAGGTGTGACTCAAAGTGTTGAGGATTTGGACAAAACCATTCTCTGGCTTATTGATGAAAATCAAGAACGATTAGAATTAGAGTGTAAATATAAAGATAGTGTCAAAAATTGTTTGTTAGAGTTAATAAAAAAAGCCTATCAAAAATACAATCAAAAAGTGGTGATTTTAATAGATGAGTATGACAAACCTATTTTGGATAATGTAACCAATAAAAAGTTATCAAAAGAGATACGAGATAGACTTAAAAATATCTATTCAGTGATAAAAGAGAGTGACCAATATGTAAAGTTTGCATTTTTAACAGGGGTTAGTAAATTCTCAAAAGTAAGCCTCTTTAGTGGATTAAATAATTTAGAAGATATATCTTTAGATGCACGATATGCAACCATCTGTGGATATACGCATAATGATGTTAAAGTTCAATTTGAAGAACGCCTAAAAGATGTTGATTTAGATGAATTAAAAAAGTGGTACAACGGTTATAACTTTCTTGGAGAGGGGGTTTATAACCCTTTTGATATTTTACTTTTCTTCTCAAAAAACAAAATTTATAGCCATTATTGGTTTGAGACAGGAAGCCCAGCATTTTTGATTGAGATTTTAAAAGAGAAAAACTATTTTTTACCAAATTTAGAAAATATCTATATGAGTGAAACAGATTTGAGTAGTTTTGATGTGGACGATATAAAGTTAGAAACACTTCTTTTTCAAACAGGGTATTTAACCATTAAAGAAGTCAAAACGAGATTTAACCAAAGAACTTTTAGGTTGAGTTACCCTAATCTTGAAGTAAGAACAGCACTCAATGAACGAATTTTTAGGTATCTGTTGACCGATACTATTTTACAAAAAAATACCATGTTTGATGCCATAGAATTTAAAGATATGAAAATCTTTGAAAAAGCTATTCATCAGCTCTTTGCATCACTCCCTTATAACTCTTATGTAAATAATGATATTCAAAATTATGAGGGCTATTATGCGAATGTTATCTACTCTTATTTATCAGGTTTAGGAATAGAATTTATAGCTGAAGATGTAACAAACCTTGGACGAATTGATGTAACCATAGCCACACCAGATATGAGCCAAGTTTATATTATAGAGTTTAAAGTAGTCGATACTAAAAATCAAAATGGAAAAGCTTTGGAGCAAATAAAAGAGAAAAAATATCATGAGAAATATGAAGCTAAAGCCAGTGAATTAATTATTATTGGTATGGAGTTTTCTAAAGAAGATAAAAACATCTCCAAATTCGAGTGGGAGAAAATAGTTTAATCTTCTCCTCTTTCTCCTTACCTCTGATTCCCCGCAAAAAAGTTTCCTGCCAATCCTAAAGGCACAACGGTTCTGTAAAAGAGATAACGCCCAACAATTTCAGAAAATAAAGCCCCTAGGGTTGCGATAATAATTGTTGCACTTGCTAAGGTTGTTAATCCACTTGCTGTAAATAAAATGGCTAAGAGTGGAAAGCCCAATGCAAATGTTAATAAGGTGTAGAGTCTTGCTTTTTTGAGTAATCCAAAATGCTCTTGTAGTAAGATACGTGTTCGGTTGTATTGGTAGTAGAGTGACCCCTCTTTGTCTAGGTTACGATAGAAGAGTACCTCTTCATAGACCACCAAGACTTGTGCCATTCCTGCTAAGAGTGAAACGGCTAAAAGTACCATGCCACCACTAGCACCACCGTTTAAGAGTAAGATGAGCGAAATGGCTAAAAAACCGATGTAGCTAGAACCAAAGAAGCGTTTGGTGGTTGATTTTCTGTTCCATGCAGGTCTAGCTCTTACACGGTAAATCATCGATTGTGCGTAAATTCCAAAGATACCTAAGGCTAAGGTAATCGCTTGGACAAATAAAAGTAAAGCACCATTACTTTCTAGGTAGTACATAAACGCAACCACTAAAGAGCCACCTGTAAAGAGGGCTAAGGCAATGGCTTCACGGCTTAACCATGAGTTTCGCCAGTTCTTCATGGCAGTCATTGCCATGATGGGACGACCTAAATGCAAAGCGGAAAGTGGTAGCCCAATTGCTCCTGGAAGAAATGCCATGATTGCCATGCCCATTGTTGGCTGGGGTAGATTAAAGCCCAATGAGAAGAGCAGTTGTCCTAAAAATAGGGCTAAAAATGCTCCCAAAGAGACTTGGGTTAAGACCGTCATAAAAACCAAAGGCAATTCTGCATGAGCAGGTTTAAGTAGATGCTCATCGACAGGTCGATACTCTGGCATATTGTCAGGTAGAGTGTAACGTGTGGTTGGTTTACAAATGTCCACATCGGCTAGGTGAGGGGCAACGCCCTCTTTTTCCATGTCATATTTTATCCATGTCTCTTTGTGTACAACCTCAATCTCAATTGCTCCTGCTGGACAGGCTTGAACACAAGCAGGGGTCTCACCCACTTCGAGTTTGTCATGACACATGTCACACTTGGTGACAATCCCACGGTCAGGGTTGAAGACAGGCACTTCATAAGGACAGTTCCATGTACAATAATGACAACCAATACAAGAGTCATCATCATGAAAAACAATTCCTGTATCTTCAAATTTAATGTAGGATTCAGTAGGACAACCCGTTAAACATTCAGGCTCAATACAATGGTTACACGACATGGAGTTAAAGAGTTGAGAGACTTCAGGAAAAATTCCTCCCTCCATTTCTCCTACGCGTCGCCATTTAATGTCAGCGGGGTTATTTTGTAGCTCATTACAAGCAGCTTCACAACAGTGACAGCCCACACAGACATTGGCATCGAAGTGAAAACGGTACTGCTCTCCCTCTTTGAGTTCTGGTACATCAATACTGTAGTTACCACACTGCATCCCTGTGTCAGCTTTGTGGTTTAGAAATGAGTCGATTGGTGTTGCATTTTCCATTTTATTATTTACCCTTATAATCTTCTTATCTATTTATTATACTCAAAGGTCAAGTAAATTTAATGATTCTGATGTATGATTTTTAGGCAAGAGGTCTAAAAGTCATAATTATTCTCCACACGCCTTACACACAAAAACGTCTATACTTCAGTTATAAAATAATTAACTAGGAGTTAAAGATGTTAACTAGCACTTCAACAGTAGATAGACGAACATTTGTTAAAGGCATCGCCATAGCCTCTGCTTTAGCAACAGGAATTACTCCTCTTGTGGCAAAAGATTTAAAAG
>JALSHP010000088.1 GCA_026982175.1 Campylobacteraceae bacterium | reverse complement strand
CTGTAGCAAAATGGAACTTACAAGCCCTCATGAAAGCCCTTAGCCCTTTGACCCCTATTGAGGGCATGGAAAAACTCTTAGACCTCTATGACCGTGTTTATGTGCGTTACACCCACTACTATATGTGTAAAAAATTAGGACTAGAAGGTACAGTTATCGGCGACCCAGAGCTAATAGATGATATGTACGACATGTTAGAGCAGTTACAAGTAGACTACACCGTCTTTTTAAGAACGCTAAGCCACTTTGAACACAAAGGCGACCGAAGTGATTTATTGGCATTAGGAATGTACCATGAACCCATGAACAAATGGCTAGATGTTTACGATGAGCGTATTCAGTACATTGACAAAACAGAACGTAAGAAACAGATGCTCAATGTCAATCCTAAATATGTACTAAAAAACTATATGCTACAAGAGGCGATTGATGCTGCTGAAAAAGGGGATTTTAGTGTTGTAGATGACTTATTTAAACTTGCCAAACAACCCTTTGAAGAGCATGAGGAGTTTGAGCGATGGGCAAAACCAACGCCTAAAGCGTTTAAAAATCAGAAGCTCTCTTGTTCGTCATAGGAAATTTGTTATAGTAAAAAAGGGTTTGCTTTACAGTTCAAACCCACCAGCCATAATAAACTCTTTTAATAAATTATGTATTTTGATATTAATTTTAAAAGGGGCTAGGCTACTTTCTTCTAAGGCTTCAAAATAAACTTTGGCTTTTGCTCTGTCAACACTCTCTTTTAAAGCATCAAAACGACCATATTCATTAATATTGTTCTGCGTAATTTCACTCTGCATCAGTTCTTTAAGAAGCGTCGGGTCAAGCCCAAACAAGCTTACTAATTTTTTCACTTGAACATCTTCTGCATCTGCTTGATACTCTATGATGTACTCTCTAAAACTTTTATGCTCATCCAGTTCAATCTCTCCACGTTGAATATCATGCAAAAAGATATTGGCGTATTTTTGCTCTTCTTGGCTAAGGGTGGCAAAAGACTTGTGGAGTTCATTTAATGTTTTTTCACTCTCTAAACCATTGCCTTGACTGATATTTTTCAAATATTTATCAAAACGCGAATTCATAAAGTCGTTATCTATTTTATCGGTATCTATCTCGGTGATGTACCCCTCTATCTCAAAAGGAACATTGACCGTATTTTCTGCTCCTCCATCTCCATCTGAAAGCTCCTTATAGCGTTGTACCAATGTTAAATAGATATTTTCATCAAGATTGAGTGCTTGTTTTTTCCATTGGAAACCTTGAATTTTTGAAGCTTCTAGGAAGTCATTAAAGTCTTTGAAAAGTTTGGCAAAGGTGGCACGTTCTGACAGCTCTTTAGGAAGTTTCTCAAAATTGGAAATTTTAGCATTTTCAAAGAGTTCAAAAATCTCATCATAAATAGCATTTAACTTTTTAAGATTACTTGCTAATTTATTGACAAATAGACTCAATGGTTTATCACCAGAATAGGACTTAACAGCTTTTTTAATATGCTCTTCCATCGTATGTGGTTTTCGGTAATAACGAACCGTACCAAAAGGTTTATCGGCTCCAAAAAGTCTGTTGGTTCTTGAAAATGCTTGTATGACATTTTCATACTCTAAGATTTTATCTAGGTAGAGCGTATTAACCCATTTGGAGTCAAAACCTGTTAACATTTGGTCAACTACTATGAGTAAATCAATCTGTTTTTCAGGGCTTTTCTCTAACCTAAGATAAGGTTCTTTGTGTGCTAATCTTGAGGCAATGTCTTTTTTAAATTTAGAAAAGTTCTTCAATGAAAAGTTTTGTTCATATTGTTCATTATACGCTTCTAAAATCTCAACCAATCCATCTTCTTTAAAAGTAACATTACCCTCATTGTCAATCGTGGAGTCAAATAAGGCTGTTATCTTTAAATCAAGTTTTTCATCTTTAACTTTGGCTTTTAATAAACGATAATATGCTATGGCTTCAGCTATGCTACTCGTCGCAAAAATAGCATGAAATTTAAAGTTTTGACTAAGTGCTATCCAATTTTCTACTATGTCTTCAACAACTTTGTTTTGATGTGCTTCTCTTTCGTACTGTCCACGTGATAGATAATCTTCTATGCCTTTAACATATTTTCCATTGCTCTCTTCATGTCCTGCCATTTTGACATCTTGCATAAATTTATTGAAAACTATTTTCTTTTTAGCGTCCGATAATGCTTCTTTTTCATCTTTTGCTTTGGCTTCTTGTAAGGCTACGGCTCTTTTTAAATCTCTGTCTTTGTAAGTGAGTACTTTATAGGGGTCAAAACCAAGGACATTTTTATCTCTAATCCCGTCAGCAATACTGTAACGATGCAATTCATCACCAAATACCATCGCTGTAGTACTCTGTTTCTTTTCATTTTCTTTGTGTATGGGCGTACCTGTAAATCCAAAAAATAGAGCATTGTCAAAGGTGTTTTTTATGCTTATGAGCATCTCCCCAAAGGTTGAACGGTGTGCTTCATCGACAATAAAAACCACTCTTTTTGAACGCATTATTTCAATATCTTTGGCATTTAGCCCACCCTCTTCACTCTCGATGTTACTCATCTTTTGTATGGAGGTTACAATGAGGGTGTTAGAGGATTCATCACTTTTTAGTTTACTAATCAACACAGCCGTATTTTCAGTACCTTGTATCTCTTCACTCTCATCACAGAACGCTCGGTACTCTTTTAATGATTGTGTACCAAGTTCAATTCTGTCCATTAAAAAAACAACTTTATCGGCATCTTTTGAGTTGGCTATGAGTTGAGCTGCCTTAAAACTGGTCATGGTTTTACCTGAACCCGTGGTATGCCAAATGTACCCACCTAAAGCGTTGCTGTTTTTCCAATCATTGTTTTTAACTCTATCACCAATAGCCGTCACAGCATAGTACTGATAGCTTCGCATCACTTTTAAAATGCCATCACCCTCATCTGCTACCGTATAAAACCCTATGAGTTGATGTGCCATGGGAATACTTAAGAGGCTTGAAGCTATCTTTTCCCATTCATTGATGGGTTCGTTGTTAAAATCTGCCCAATGAAAATAATAATCTTTGTTAAACTTTCCATCTCTTCCAGGATTGGCAAAGTAACGTGTTTTATCAGGGTTCATGGCAACAAAAATTTGGATTAAAGAAAATATGTCGCTAAAGACCCCCTCATGGCTATATTTTTCTATTTGATTACAAGCTTGACTAACAGCTACCCCACTCTTTTTAAGCTCCAAATGAATCACAGGCATACCGTTAATGAGTAACATCAAGTCCCCACGACGGTCATTTAGGATTTTTGATTTACTTTTAAAAATGGGTTGTTGCACAATCTGATAACGGCTCTCCCCTGCTGAAATCTCTTGTCTATCATAGATTTTTAAGCTTATCTCTTTGCCAAAGTGTAACGTATCTGCTTCATTATCTCGCGTAACACTAATGCTTTTACCGTTGATAAATCCATTGAGTTTCAGAGGTGTTTTTAAGCCACGAATCTGCTCAACTATCTGCTCCATTTCCCCCTGACTCAAAGGAACATCGTTTAAACGGTCAATCGTGTTGTTATTAGCAAAGAGTATGTTCGCCCAATTTTGAAGCAAATCTTCTTGTGTGGGGTTTTTCAGAACTTCACGCTCCCAACCTTTTTTCTTTAGCTCACAAATTAACGCCTCTTCAAACTCACTTTCTTTTGCAAAGGTCATTTTTCTTCTCCAAGATTTTCACTCTTATACACGCCATAACCCTCATAATGATAACTCTCATCAATCCCTTTCATGTACAGCACAACATCATTAACCTCATCACTTAAAGCACTTTGTAGTAAAAGTTTAATCTCTGTATCTTTTATGGGGCTTCGCTCCATTGCTAACAAGTAGTCATGTTTGTCAACCTTTGACCATGCCATAACCTTACCTAACTCTTGTTTTAACATCACATCAAGCCAAATTCTCATGCTTCGACCGTTGCCTTCTCTAAAAGGGTGAGCGACATTCATCTCTACATATTTTTCAATAATCTCTTCATAGCTAGATTGTCTCATGGCTTCAATGTTCCTAATGGCATCGTCCAAGTAGGTAATGGGGGCAAAACGAAAATTCCCTTTTGAGATGTTCACGGTTCTGATTTGTCCTGCAAAGTCATAGATGTCTCCAAAAAGTTCACGGTGTATGGTCGCCAAGGCTTCAAAGCTTCCTGCCTTAAGCTTGTCTAACATTCCAGAATCAAAAAGTTCTATGGCTTTTAGTTTTCTAAGTCGCTCTTCTACTTTGGCTAACTCTATTTCACTGCTAATATTTAATTTATTTGCCAATACCATTTCAAACCCTCCTTAGGACACAAACATTTTATCTAAAGATGCTTTTTTTATCTGTTTTAGTTTTTCTAATTCTTTTTCTTGAAGTTCTATTAGTTTATCTAATTTTTGAAAGTAGTTTCCTATTTTTATTTGTTCGTCTAACACAGTTATTGAGAGAATAGCTTTCCTTAAATCATTAGAGTTAATTGAATCAAATGTAGAACCTGCTGACAGTTTTTTCCAATAACCATTTTCATTCATTTTTTTCAATGATTG
>JALSHP010000087.1 GCA_026982175.1 Campylobacteraceae bacterium | reverse complement strand
ACGTCCAACGACCATGACATTTCCTTTGTAGAGTTTGAGTTTAACCGTTCCCTCTACATGCTCTTGTGTTTTGTCAATGGCAGATTGGAGCATCTCACGCTCTGGTGACCACCAGTAACCGTTGTAGATGAGTTTTGCGTAACGTGGCATGAGTTCATCTTTTAAGTGAGCTGCTTCTCTGTCTAAAGTAATAGACTCAATGGCTCGGTGAGCTTTAAGCATAATTGTTCCCCCTGGGGTTTCATAACATCCACGTGCTTTCATGCCCACATAACGGTTCTCTACAATGTCAATTCTACCAATTCCATGTTTGTTCCCATACTCATTAAGTTTAGTAAGAATAGTCGCTGGAGACATTGCTTCACCATTGATGGAAATAGGGTCACCATTTTTATACTCAATAGTAATGTACTCAGCTTTATCTGGAGCATTTTCTGGAGAAACAGACCATAACCACATATCTTCCTCTGGCTCTTTGCTTGGGTCTTCTAATACTAGACCCTCATACGAGATGTGTAGTAGGTTTGCGTCCATAGAATAAGGAGAAGATTGCCCCTGTTTTTTCTCTATTTTAATGCCATGTTTTTCGGCATAAGCCAAAAGTTTTTCACGGCTATTTAAATCCCACTCTCTCCAAGGAGCAATAACAGCGATGTCAGAGTTAAGACCTAAATATCCAAGTTCAAAACGTACTTGGTCATTTCCTTTTCCTGTCGCCCCATGACTTACAGCATCAGCACCTGTTTGGGCTGCAATCTCAATCTGTTTTTTAGAGATAAGAGGTCGAGCAATAGAAGTTCCAAGTAAATATTCACCTTCATAGATGGTATTGGCTCTAAACATAGGAAAGACGAAATCTTTAACAAACTCTTCACGTAAATCTAAGATGAAAATATTTTCAGGTTTAATCCCCATTGCCAATGCTTTTTCACGTGCAGGTTCAACCTCTTCACCTTGACCTAAGTCGGCTGTAAAGGTGACTACCTCACAGTTATATTCGTCTTGTAACCATTTTAAAATAATACTTGTATCAAGTCCACCAGAGTAGGCGAGGACTGCTTTTTTTATTGCTCTTTTTGCCATGAGTATAACCTTTAGTTAAGTTGTAAAAATTTGGTGGAATTTTATCATATTTATGTGAGGATTTGGCTTTAGAAGTTAAATTTAAGATACCCCTTTAAAGAGGGGGTATCTATGTTTTTTGAAGAATAATCTAGTGGAGTATCTAAAAAATTAGAAATTCATCTGAACACCAGCATTAATTTGTGTTAAATCCGAACCATCAAGTAATATTAGGTCAGAAAAAACACGCATTTTATCATTAAATTTATAACCAGCACCAATACCAGCAGCAACACCTGTTGCAGTGTAATCGTAGCTACTTCCAAAATATTTTGAATTATAATCCCAACTATAATTACGGTGAACTATACCTGCTTTTGCTTTTGTATAGAGTTTGTCAGTATGCTCAAAAGTATAAGTTGCATAAGCACCTAATGTCATGATGCTTAAGTCCCAATCGTTATTGTAACGATTATGGTTAAGTGGTAATGCAGTATAGGTAAATTCTCCCTCTGCTCCAATGGTTCCAGGCCCAAGTTTAATAATTGGTTTTCCTCCATTGAAAACAAGTGTTAATCCTGGGTCATAAGATGAGTAAGTAGAGAAGTTTTCAATTCCTAAACCAACTCCTCCATAATAGTTGCCTTTAATAAAGTCAGCAGCAACAAGGCTACCTGTAAAGATGGTAGATGAAAGTGTTGTAATGAGTATTAAGTTTTTCATTATTGTCCTTAATTTTAATATTTATGTTAAGTTAAAATTATACTGTTTTTAAAATAAAAAATAACTTTTTACAATTAAATAAAATATAAAAAGTTTAAAAAGTCTCTTTATTATTTCTCTCCACACTCTTTACACACAAAAAACTCTATACTCTGCTTATCAAACAAACATAAGGAATTTTATAATGAAAAAACTATTGAAATTAGTATCACTTTTAACATTGGGTCTATTTTTTGTTGCATGTGGTGGAGGGGACAGCTCTTCAGAGGGTTTTAGTAAGTCAGGAAAAGCAGGGTCATTAAATGTTGTGTACTCATCAGAAAAACCATTGGTTGTGGGTGACAATACTATTGAGGTCGCCATCACCAAAGATGGAAAGCCCCTCAAAGATGCCAAAGTAGAGTTTAAAATTTTTATGCCAGAGATGCCAGGTATGCCCTATATGGAAGAGGTGAAAACAATGTCAGCTTCAGGTGAGGGCTACAGTTCAAATGTTAACTTCTCAATGGGGGGAACATGGCAGGTGAAGATTTACATTGAAAAAGATGGTAAAAAATATAAGCACTCCTCATCGGTAATTCTTTAACCGTAGGTCGGGGAATCCTCTCCTCGACATTTATATTTCAGACAAACAAGCTCTAGGAGAGAATCATGAAAACATTATCTATATTATTGCTCTTATCATTGTCTCTTACCGCTCAAACCGTTGAGCAAACCATTTCTTATAGCATTGAACATAATTACCAATTAGAGATTTTAGAAGAAGAAAAGGCTATTGTTGATGAAGAAGAGAAAATAGTCTCTTTGTGGGAAGACCCCATATTGAGCGTTGGTATTAATGATATTCAAGCAGTACGCCCTTTAAATAGAAATGAGGAGGCGATGCAGAATCAATATGCTGTCTATACGCAAAGCATTCCTCTCTCCAATAAGTTTAAAGTTGCTTCTCAAGTTCAAGAGAAGCAAAAAGGTGTCATTGAGAAGAAGCAAGAGGCTTTAAAAGTGAGCATTGCTTCAGCCGTTCGTCAAGCATTTATTGAGGCGAATAATGCCTCTACTACTTTGATGATATTAGATGATTATATTGAATTTTTAGAAACACCGATGGCATTACTCATGAGTTTGTCTGCTGTTGAAAAAGATTCTCTGGACAGATACATTAAAACAGAGCTTTTACAAAAGGGCTACCAATTGCAAAGGGAAAATGCTTTGCAACGCATTGCCATTGCTAAAGAGCAGATAGAACTTATTGGTAATTTAAAAATAGCACATTTTGATGGGGGCGTTGCCTTAAAACATTATGAGTTAAATACTTTAGCCTCATTGTTATCTAAAATAGACGCACAAAGTCCTGAACTAGGCATTGCCATTGCCTTAAAAGAGGTGGCATTAAAGGGCGTAGCCTTAGCCAAAGAGAGAGAACAAGCAGACCTTAAAGTGACAGGGGGCTACTATCAACGTTTTGACCGAAACGACTACGTCTCTTTTGCCATTTCTTACCCTCTTTATACCCGTGGGAAACAAGAGCGACAAAGGGTTCAAGCCTTAAAACGGGTGAATATTCAAGAGATTACTTACAAACAAACGCAGGTACAACTTAGACAAGCGTTAAAAATTGCCTACCATGAGTTAAAGGCTTTGCATCAAGAGCTTGAACTCTTAAAGCAGAGCCGAGAGAAGATTTTGAAACTCATTGCTAATGCCAAAGCAGAACTTAGTGTTGGAGGCTCATTGGTGCGTTATTATGAACTTTTCAGTCAAAAGGTTAACAATAGGCTAGAGCAGAATAAAAAAGCCTTAGCCATTAGGCTAACAGAGAACAAAATGAGCCAACTTTTAGGAGAGATATAATGAAAAAATTATTATGGAGTTTAGTGCTTTTAGGTACATTACATGCTACAACAGTTGAGCAACTTTTTAATGTTAAGACCATTAAAGTAACAAGTGAAAAGATTGAGAAGAGCCGAACTTACAATGGCTATGTTAAGATTGCCGATGATAAAATCTATAGCATTTCACTTACCCAAGATGGTTTTGTTAAAAATTTAACGGCTGCGAATATCTATGACAAAGTACGTAAAGGGCAAAAGCTTTTTGATATTTATTCCCCAGAAGTTTATAAGGCACAAATTGAGATGCTTTCAGCCAAAAGGTTTAATGTTGATTTAGCAAGAAATATGGAGAAAAAACTTGAACTTTATGATGTCTCTGCACGTAATATTAAGAGGATTAAAAATGCCAATAAAGCTTTTAAATACTTGCCGTTTTATGCCCCTTACTCTGGCATTGTTATTGAGAAGTCCATCACTGAAGGTTCAGCTGTTAAAAAAGGTACAGAGGTTTACAAATTAGCTGACCTCTCTACCATCTGGGTAGTTGCTAAAGCCTATGAAGCAGACAGAGCCTACATTAAAAAAGGCTCAAAGGTCAAAGTAACGCTCAATGGAGATAAAACTGTTTATGATGCAAGGGTAGATTTTATCTATCCTATTGTAGATATTGTCAACAAAACCATTGATTTTCGCATTACTTTAAAGAACAAAAAAGGAAAAATCCAACCCAACTCTTACGCCACCATTAAGAGCATACAAAAAGTCATGACTCATTTGGTTTTACCCACAACAGCTGTGGTGACAAAAGGAAGCAAACACTTGGTTTTTCTACCTGGCGAGTATGAGGGGGAGTACAAAAGTAAATTTGTTGAAGCCAAAAGGGTTTCAAGTACGAAGTTTGAAATACTCTCTGGGCTTAAAGAGGGCGATGTGGTAGTGAACAACTCTCTCTTCTTGATTG
>JALSHP010000086.1 GCA_026982175.1 Campylobacteraceae bacterium | reverse complement strand
GTTCGCAATAAACTTTTTGAGTTGATAGTTTCTTGCATATGCTCCTTGAAGATAAGGGGTTCGTTGAGGAATATATTCAGGCTCTACCACAACAGCTTGTACTTGTGGGTAAGTTTGTGGATATGTTATCGTTGTCGGTTGTTGTGGCATGGGATAAGTGGTTGCCATAGGAATAGTACCAGGTTGAGGGTTATTTACCGTCACCGTAGGGGTAGAGGTAGGCACTGTTATGGTTTGTTGCGTCTTAGGCTCTTTCGGTTGGACACATCCTGCACTTAGGAGTAGTACTAAGGGCAAGATGATAATTTCTTTGTTTTTTTGCATGAATTAAATCCTTTTGATTTAATTCTAACATAAATTTGTGTACTAATATAATCACACTCTCTCTTTTCTCCCTAAAATATGGTGTAAAAACATAATTTGAGCAAATATTGGGGCAAATATATTCAAAATAGGAATGTAGTTAAAGAGTGAAGCTGTCATCGCAATGATGTTTGATTTTTTTCTTTTGGCTTTTAACTCTTTTTTATCGCTGATAAAAAGACCCCCGACATCATGTACCGTAGGAGCTTTGAGTAGAATAGACCAAACATAAAGCATGATGCCTTGCCCAATGATAGGAATGAAAAAAGTGGGAAATAAAATAAGATACATTAGTGCAAAAACAAGTGAAGAGGAGAGAGTAGAGGAGAGAGACCCTCCAATGCTAGGTGTGGCAATAGCTTTAATATTTGGGTAATGTTTTTTTGCTAAGTTAATCAAAAGACCTTCGCTAAAAAGTGAGGTCAAAATAGCAATGGTAACAATAATGAGCGTATAGCCCACAAAAGGAGCAGCCACATAGGCTACAGAGTTTTGTAACCATTCAAAAGGTATCCAAGTTAAGTAAGAAGTTACAAAAGTAGAAAAATTAGACCAAAAGTAGCCTAATATGGCAACCCAAAGAACAATGCTTCCTATCCCAATTTTTAAAATAAATTTTAAAACCATAGGGCTTAAAATGTCTTGTAGGCTTTTTTTAATGGTACTTGTCATGCTTACTCTAAATAGTTATTTTTAAATGCAACATATCGTGCAGCTCCTGCATAAAGCTCTGCTACTTCTGCATCTGTTAGTTCTCGTACTCGTTTAGCAGGACTCCCCATAATGAGGCTTCTTGGAGGAAAAACTTTGTTTTTTGTCACCAAAGAACTCGCTCCCACAATGGACTCTTTGCCAATGACAGCTCCATCTAAAATGGTGGCGGACATGCCAATAAGACAGGCATCTTCAATGGTACATCCATGAAGCATAACCCTATGTCCTACGGTGACATCATTGCCAATAACAGTTGGATTTCCATCGCTCATGTCCTCTTTTTTATGGTGGGTTACGTGTACCATGCTTAGGTCTTGAATGTTGCTTCTATCTCCAATGGTAATGCTATGAACATCACCACGTACCACACAGCCAAACCATACAGCAGAGTCTTCGCCCATAGTGGTTCGACCTATGACAGTTGCACCTTCTGCTATCCATGCCCCTTTTTTGAGTTTTGGAGTCCACTCTTTATAGTTTACAATCATTCTAATCCTTTAATACTTTTTTAATCTTTCAACACTTTTTAATCTTTTAACACTTTCTTGGCAAGTTTCGTCACATAATCAGGGGTCTCTTTTTGGGTTTGGTCATGCATTCTGTTCATGTACTCTTCCAATATATGATGATTGTTAACTGCTTTACTATCATTTTGTTTAATCTGCTTGTACTCTCCTGAGCTTTTTAATCTCCATGAGAGTTGATTGTCTTGTAGCTGTAATGCAAGAAGTTGTCGCACTTTTTGAGCGAGTTTTGGTTCTATGATGGGGGTTAAAATCTCAATACGCCGTATGAGGTTTCTTGGCATCAAATCAGCTGAAGAGATGTAGCATTGATTTTTGTCATGTTTAAAAAAGTAGACTCTTGGGTGTTCTAAATACTTCCCAATGATAGAATAGACCGAAATGTTTTCACTCACATTTTTAACGCCTGGACGTAAGGTACAGATACCACGGATAATGAGTTGAATTTTGACCCCTGCGATGGAGGCTTTGTAGAGTGCTTGAATAATGTCTGCATCTACCAATGAATTGGCTTTTAGTACAATATGCCCCTCCTCTTTGTAGCTACTCTCATGCTCAATCATGGCAATAAGCTTGGGCTTAATGTGTTCTGGTGAGAGCGTAAGGGTGTCGAGTTTACTGTGGTCTGAAAAACCTGTAATAAAGTGAAAAAATTTGGTGACATCTCGGTTAAACTCTGGCTTACAAGTAAAATAGGAGAAATCAGTATAAATCCGTGAGGTAGCAGGATTGTAGTTTCCTGTTCCCAAATGGACATAGGCTTGAAGTTTTTTCTCTTTTCGCTTGGTCACTTGTGCCACTTTGGCATGAACTTTTAGTCCCTTAATGCCGTAGATAACATGTGCCCCTGCTTCTTCTAATGCTTTTGCCCAATGCAAATTGTTCTCTTCATCAAACCGTGCTTTAAGTTCAAGCAAAACCGTAACTTGCTTCCCTGCTTTAGAAGCTTTGATGAGGGCTTTAACAATGGGAGAGTTTTTTCCCACACGGTAAAGGGTCATTCTCATTGAAAGGGTATCAGGGTCTTTGGCTGCCTCTTGAATAAAGCGTACCACAGGGTCAAAACTCTCAAAAGGGTGATAGAGCAGTACATCTTGTTTCTCTATGGCTTTAAAAAGGTTTTTATTTTCAGCAAAAGGAGGTAAATTTTTAGGGCTATAGGTTGGTAAGGTCAAGTGTGCCAATGAAGGTTGGGTAACAATGTCCCAAAGTGTGCCTAGATTTAAAGGGATGTCGTAGTGATAAATATCTAGCTTATCTAGCTCTAAGTGGGTGGTGAGGAACCGAAGGAGGTCTTCATCGACCCCTTCCATGAGTTCTAGGCGAATGAGCATCCCTCTGTTTCGTGAACGTAATCCCTCTTCCATAATCTCTAAAAAGTCATCTGCTTCTTCCTCTTCAATCTCTAAGTCGGCATTTCGTGTGACTCTAAATGGGGTAGAGGCAAGTTTCTTCATTCCACCAAAAAGTTCGCCTGAAAAGTGGTCAACCACCGATTCAAGTGGTACAAAAGTATGGTTGACTTTAAAAAAACGTGGCAAAATTCGAGGAATACGAATCAGTCCATGTTTGATGTTCCCCTCTTTATCCTCCATTTTAAGAGCTAAGGCAAAACTTAAGTTGTTGAGATGAGGAAAAGGGTGTTTGGCATCAATGGCAATGGGCATAATGACAGGATAGATTTGGTCAAAAAACTCATCGCTTATTACCTCTTGTTCTGTAGTAGAGAGTTCCTCAAAAGATTTAATAAAGACCTTATGCTCTTTTAAATCACTCATAATAGTCTCAAAGTTGGACTCTACTATCTTCTGCTCTTTATGAATGGTTTTATGAATGGTTTTAAGCTGTTGTGTAGGAGATAGCTTGTCAATGGCAGTCTCTTGAACACGTGCTTTAAATAAGCGTTTTAGCCCTGCTACACGTATCATGTAAAACTCATCTAAATTTGTGCCATAAATGGCTAAAAATTTGAGCCGTTCAAGTGGTGGCAAAGATTTTCTTTTAGCTTGTGCTAGAACACGTGAGTTAAACTTAAGCCATGAGAGTTCACGGTTAAAATAGAGGTCGGGAGAGGTGAGGTCGATGCTCATGGGTTTAGCCTGTGTTGATTTTTTGTATTATAGCATAGACGGTGCAATGAATTGACACCCTACGGTTTGATATGTTAAAAATGTTTGGTAGGGTGCATTTTAATGCACCAATTATAATTTAAATATTTTTTTGTATTATACATAATGGTGCATTAAAATGCACCCTAGGGTATTTAAATATTTTTAACCGTATGGTGTCAATTTATTGCACCTTAAAGCTTCTTAATCTTAGCAATTTGGTCACGCAACCTAGCAGCCTCTTCAAACTCCAAAGATTTAGCAGCTAAAAGCATTTTAGCCTTTAGCTCTTTTATCATCTGTTGCCGTTCTGCTTTGGGCATTTTGTCGAGTTTACTTCTTTTGTTATACAACTCTCCTGCATCTTCCACTTTTAAATCGGTGTCAAGTTCACGAAGCGTAGTGGTTGGGATTATGCCATGCTTTTTGTTAAATGCCATCTGTTTTTCACGACGTTTAGAGGTCACTTCAATGGTGTGTTTCATGGAGTCGGTCATTTTGTTCGCATACATCAGCACTTGCCCATGGGCATTACGTGCAGCCCGTCCTGCTGTTTGAATGAGGGCTGTACGTGAACGTAAAAAACCTTCTTTGTCTGCGTCAAGTATGGCGACCAAACTCACCTCTGGTAAATCAAGACCCTCTCTAAGGAGGTTAATCCCAATGAGAATGTCAAACTCTCCCAATCGCAAAGAGCGAATGGTTTGGTTTCTCTCAATCGCGTCCATGTCCGAGTGCATGTGCCGACATTTTAGCCCTAAGTCGTTGTAATAGATGCTTAACTCTTCAGCCATTTTCTTAGTGAGTACCGTGATGAGAACACGCTCACCTCTTTCAATGACAGGTTTCATACGGTCATGTAGATTTTCCACTTGG
>JALSHP010000085.1 GCA_026982175.1 Campylobacteraceae bacterium | reverse complement strand
TGCCCCTTTCTTAGCATAACTATTCCCCATATTATTATAAGCCGAATCATATTTAGGATTTAATTCAATCGCTTTTTCGTAAGAGGCTATCGCTTTATCGTATGCCCCTTTGTTGTAATAACTATTCCCCATATTAAAATGGCTAGAAACATCATCTTCTACACTAGGGCTACTAAGCTCTTTAGCCAATTTAGGACTGTGTATTTCCAAATACTCTTTGGTTGTCAGAAGAATCTCTCTTTCTAATGGGGTCTCTTTAACCATATGTGACAATGTTTCAGCCATATACAAAGCCCCTCTAGGATGCATTTTACCTTGTTTAATGGATTCAATATGCCCTAAGGCTCTCTGTTTTAATTCATCTTCTGTGTACCAAGACTCAAAAAAACCAATCAACCACTTCACTCTTTTTTTATTTTTATTTCCATTTCGCATTAAATACCAAATGTTAAAAAAACGCTCTTTGAGTTGATAGATATTGACACTTGTTCCTACATGAGAGACATCTACAAAATAAGCCTTTTCCAATGCTAAAAGATGCGTTCTAAGCTCATCTTCTTCTACTCTTGTTTTTTTCTTTAGCTCTTCAAAAGTTATGCCATCCCATGCAATGGCGATTTCATGAGCAACTCTTTGTTGTGGAGCTGTTAAATCATCCATGCGATGCTTATACAGAGGGGTTACATCTTCTAGTATCTGCTCTAGGTTTTCAAATATTTCAGCATTTTTATCTAAAAATATTTTAAAGATGATTATCATGGTACGAGGTACACCAGCTGTTAGGTTTTTGATGATTTTTATTCGTGAAGCATCATAGCTTTTAGCCTCTGTATGATGCTTTTTTGCTAAATTTCCAAAAAGCTCTTCACTCTCTTTGGTAGTTAAACCCTCTAGTTGAATAGTATTAAAAAACTCAAAAAAAGGCTTGTCATATCGGTAAGTATTTTCAATGGCAATGGATGAAGCAGAGACGAGTTGTAACGTTGTACCATGTAAAATGTCACGTAACTCTTTGACCTCATTGTCTGTAAATTTATGAAGCATATCTTGAAAATTATCTACAAGTAAAAGCAGTTTTTTGTCATTTTGTTGTAATGCTTTTTTAATAACCTCAAAACAGCTATCTATCTCTTCTTCTATGGCATTCTCTAAAGCTTCTGCAATGCCCTTAAATCCATCAAGTTCATCTAAAGCATCTGCTACCACCTCCCACAGGTTACAAAAAGAGACGATGTTGTATTGCTCCTCTGTAAAACGAATGGGAATAAGATGAGAGAGTTCAGGCATGGTGTTTATCTCATATTCTAAACGAAGAAGAAGTGTGGTTTTACCCATTCCTCTTTGAGCTGTAATGAGAAAATTTTGAGATATCTCATCAAGTTTACTCTGTTTGATGTTTCGCATAATACGATTAAACTCTTTATGTCGTGCCACAAAACCCTCTATAAGCTCTTGTTCTGTTTGATTGGCAGGATTGTAGAGGTATGATATGTTATTCTGCAACTCTATACTCCCACCACTCTTTTAGTAAAGGTGAATTGAATTGATAGATACACTTCTCTTCACTAATATAGCCATCATACTCTAATACTTCAAGAATGGCTTTTAGGTCTATTTTTTTATCAATTTTTTTCATTTCGTCATAATGCATTTTATTCTTTTTAGAGATATGAGTTAAAATTTTAATGGCTACTTGTTCTTCTTCTGGTGTAAAGGCATCTTTTAAACGCGTTTTCCAATTTGAAAAATAATCAGCTCTTGAACGAGATTTAACAATCTGTTCTATAATTTTATCAATCTCATTTTGAGTGACTTCTTTAGGCTCATTTGCCAATTCATCTACAATCATCATTATATAATAAGGGATAATTCTACCAATCTTCTTAAAAAAATACGCTTTAACTTCATTACTAAAAATCAAAGAAATGTCATCTTCTTTAAGTCCCATACAAAGTCTATCTATCATCAATGAAGCCTCATCATTATCAAGAGGAGGAATGTCTATTAATGTCAAATCATTAATAAGATGCTTATTATTGGTTAATCTCTTAACGACATTACTCAAGCCAATAGAACCTGTAATAATAAATTGAATATCAGCATGATGGTTAAGCTGTCGTAGGTCACGATTGTCTTGTAAAAATTTTATTGCCTCTTCATGACTATGTTGAGCTATATTTGAAACAGTTTCGGGAAACTCATCTAGTAAAAAAACCACTCTTTTAGTCTCTTTGGGTTATGATGTACCCAGAAACCTAGACACTAAAATCGAAATCAAATTCCTAAAATAGTAAAATACGAAAGTAGGAGAAAAAAGTCATGGCAAAAAGAGGCGAACATTTTGGAGCAGAGTATAAATTTAAAGTTGTGCTAGAGCTACTAAGAGAAGAGAGTAGTTTGGCAGAGATAGCATCAAAATATAATGTAACGAGTAAAAGTATCACAACATGGAAGAATGAGTTTATAGAGAATGGAGTAAGTGTTTTCAATAAAAACAAAGAGCTGAGAAAGCATAAAAATGAACTAAATGAGAAAGAAGATTATATAGATAAACTTCATGGAAAAGTAGGACAATTGACACTTGAAGTGGATTGGCTAAAAAAAAAGTCCGAAACGATGGATTTACTACGCAAGAGCAGAAAGAAATGATAGAAAAAAACAGTAAGTTAAGTATACAAAAACAATGTGAGTTACTTGGGTTAAAACGAGCCACTTTTTATTACAAAAATATTATTAGAGAATATGATGATAAACTGATTGATGAGATAATCAAAATACAAGAAGAGATACCCAGCTATGGGAACAGAAGAGTAACTGTAGAGGTACAAAATAGAGGATTTAATGTTGGTAGGAGAGTAGTTAAAAAGCTAAGAGATATGTTAGGGTTTAAAGCGATATATACGATGCCTAAAACTACACAGAGAAACCATGAGCATAAAGTTTATCCTTATCTATTGAGAGATTTAGAAATCAATAGAGTTAACCAAGTTTGGTCAACTGATATAACCTATATACCAACAGGTAAAGGGTTTATCTATTTAGCAGCAGTTATTGATTGGTATAGTAAAAAGATACTTTCGTACAGAGTATCTAATAGTATGGATAAATCTTTCTGTATAGAGGTTCTAAATGATGCTTTACAACATTATCCAAAACCTGAAATATTTAATACAGACCAAGGGAGTCAATATACAAGTAATGAGCATGTAGAAATACTCAAAAAACATCAAATTCAAATCTCTATGGATGGCAAGGGTAGAGCTACTGATAATATTGCCATTGAGAGGTTCTGGAGAACCATCAAATATGAAGACCTTTACATCAATGACTATCCGAATGTTAAAGAGATTAAACGAGCTATAGCTGACTTTATGAAATTTTATAACAAAAGGAGATTACACAGTACACTAAAATATTTAACACCTGATACATTTTATTATCAGCATTTACAAAATGATAAGGTTAATGATTGTACACTTAACACCAATGAAAAGTGTGCTTAGTGCAGAGGTGGAATTTGAATTTTATTTTTGTGTCTTAGAAAAGGGGTACATCATACTTTATCTCATGGATGCCAAAGAGCTTTATCAAGCAGATGCAGCCAAAGAGATGGGAATTTCACGTCCTACTTTTGCGACCATTATTAAAAATGCACGGCAAAAGATAACGATGATGCTCATTACAGGGGCATCCTTAAAAATTGTTGATGAAAAAGATGATTTGTTGGTGATGATTCCAAGCGATTCAAACAAGAGGATTGTCAACAGTACCCCAGAAGCAAAGTTTCTTTTGATTTACCATCTTCAAAATAGTAAGATTATAAAAAGAGGGCATCTTCTCAATCCTGCACAAAAAGAGAAAATACGCCCAGGGCAAGTTTTACCAAACTTATGTTCCAAACATGGCATCAATTTTTTTATGAGTGAGTCGATAGGGATAGGATTAAAAAGTGCTTTACTCTCAAAAGGAGTCTATAGTATTATTGAAAATGAGATTAATGAAGAGAAGATTTTAAGATTAAGTGATGAAAAAGGATAGGAATATCCTTTTTCTATGGTGAATTAAAGTAAAAGATTTACTTTAACTCAATCTTAGCAGCTTTACGAAGCTCATCGGTTTTGGCTTTCATTTTTCCTGCAAACTCTTGACCACTTAGTTGAACTCTAATTTGTTCTTCCACCTTTTCAAAAGGTTTAAGGGTCGCTTCTTTTCTGTCATCTAACATAATAATGTGATAACCAAATTGTGTTTTAACAGGTGCTTTAGTATATTCACCCACTTTTAACTCATCAGCAGCAGTTGAGAACTCTGGAACCATTCTTCCAAGCTCAAACCAACCTAAATCACCGCCATCTTTACCTGAAGGTCCTTCTGATTTTGACTTTGCCAACTCAATAAATTTGGCTTTCTTATCTTTAGCCCCATCTAACTCTTTGATTAAAGCTTCAGCTTTTGTTTTGGCTTTAACCATCTCTTCTTTACTTAACTTTTTTTCATCAGCCATAATCAAAATATGACGTGCTTGAAGTTTTTTAACGGTAGAAAATTGAGGTTTATTATCTTTGTAAAACTTTTGAAGTTTCTCTTTT
>JALSHP010000084.1 GCA_026982175.1 Campylobacteraceae bacterium | reverse complement strand
CGTCATAGGTCTACTTCAATATGAATCGGGAAAACATACTGAGTATGAGTTAGATGGAAGTAAAACCATGTTACACTCAAAAGATTATAAGCATAAAGAGTCCCTTCAGGACATTACATCTTTTGAAAACCCTGAACTTAGTAGTAAACCAAAAATTTCAGTCTCTATGCCTAACTTTAATGAAAACAAAGAGAGCAGTAATGACTTATTTAAAGACTTAAGCAAAGAGAGTAAGAAAAATCAAAGCAATCCACTAGATAATTTTATGGATTGGGCTAAAAAAATCTTTTAATAGAGGAGAAAAAAATGGAAGAATTTAACATAACAGAATCAACAGCAGGTATACACGGAGCGAAAATTAAAGCCATTGGTGTTGGTGGTGGTGGTGGAAACATGATTAACCACATGATTAGAGAAGGGATTAAAGGTATTGATCTTATTGTTGCCAATACCGATGCACAAGCACTTGATGCCTCTATTGCCCCATACAAAATGCAACTAGGCATGAATTCAACCAAAGGTCTTGGTGCAGGAATGAAGCCTGAAGTTGGAGCAGAGGCTGCTAAAGAGAGTTTTGATAGCCTTAAAACTATGTTAGAGGGTGCTGACTTAGTATTTATCTCTGCTGGTCTAGGTGGTGGAACTGGAACTGGTGCGGCTCCTGTTATTGCTGAAGCCGCTAAAGAAGTTGGTGCTTTAACTGTTTCTATTGTAACGAGTCCTTTTAAATTTGAAGGAAGAAAGAGAGAAAGACTGGCAAAAGCTGGTTTAGAGGAGCTTAAAAAAGAGTCTGACTCTATTATTGTGGTTCCCAACGAGAGACTACTTTCTATTGTCGAAAAAAACCTTGGAATGAGAGATAGTTTTAGATTGGTTGACTCGGTGCTTTCTCAAGCCGTTGGAGGAATTTCAAATGTTATTCTTTCTCATGGTGCTAATGACATTAACCTTGACTTTGCCGATGTTAAAACAGTTATGAGCCACAGGGGTCTAGCCCTAATGGGTGTAGGTGAGAGTACAGGTAACTCAGCAGCTTATGATGCGGCTAAAACAGCCATTGAATCGCCACTACTTGACAACTTGTCAATTGATGGAGCAATGGGTATTTTGGTGCACTTCCATATTCACCCAGATTATCCATTGGCTGAAATTGCTGAAGCAATGGATATTGTTGAAGAGAATGCAGATGAAGATGCCAATATTATTTTTGGAACAACTACTTCTGAAAGCATTCCCCTTGACCATGTGAAGTTAACCATTATCGCAACAGGATTTGAAGACCCTAGTGACATACATGAACACACTAAACCAGAAGAGATCAGTATCAATAATAATCCAACTATTATAAGAAGACCTATGCCAAATTCATCAATGGGAAACCGTAATAATATGCAAAAGGTTGTGGGTGGTTATGATGCATCAAATGAAGATTATCTCGACACACCAACCTTTTTACGTAAACAGATGGACTAAAAGAGAAAAATGACAAAAGTATTTTTCCTCCTCTCTGTTCTTTTATCGCCTTATTTTCTCTTGGCTGATGGACATATTTTTGTCTATCATCGCTTTGATGATACACGTTACCCTACTACCAATATCTCAACAAAAGAGCTTCGTAAAGAGTTTAATTATCTCAAAAAGCATGGCTATAAAGTTGTTCCCCTCATAGATATTATCAAAAAAGTAAATGCCAATGAAGAAGTACCCTCTAACTGGGTTGCCTTTAGCATAGATGATGGCTTTAAAAGTTTTTACACGCATGGACTAAAAGTTTTTAAAGAGTACAACTACCCTTTTACTCTCTTTATTGCTGTGAAATATACCGAAAAAAACTACAAAGATTATGTTTCATGGAAGCAATTGAAAGAGATTAGTAAATATGGAACAGTTGAATTTCATAGCTATGGGCATGGACACTTTGGACAGATGAGCAATCAGAAGATTAAAGCAGATATGGACAAAGGCTTAGCCCTAATGAAACAACACCTCAACTATGAGCCTACACTCTTTGTTTACCCTTATGGTGAATATGATGAACGTGTAAGTAGCATTATTGAGCCTTATGGTTTTAAAGCTGTTTTCAACCAAAATATAGGAGCAGTTCAAGGGGTTTGTTCTGATGCCAATGATATTGACCGTTCTGCTGTGGTGGGTTCAAATGCCCATGATTTTAAACTCTATCTAAAATTTCAGGAGTTATGTGGCGTTACATTTCAACAACCCACTACCTACCCTAAAAATAAAATAGTTAAAACAGTTGAAGTAACGTTAGAAGACAAAAGCATTAAGTCTGCTGATATATTTATTTCTAACAATGGTTGGACAAAAGTTAAAGTGCATAATGGAAAAATATTATGGCATGCTAATAAAAAAGTCAAACTCAACCGTATTAAAATTGGGGTTAAAGTTAAAAGTAAAATCAAACTCATGGTCTTATCAAAATAGGCTATAATACTCCTCAATAAAATTGGGAGTATTGATAGATGCAAGATGTAGTAACTTGGCTCAAAGCCAATGGAAACCTGAAGATTATAGATGAACCCTTAGATGTAGAACTCGAAATTCCTCACATAGCATATGTTGAAGTGAAGCAAAATGACTCTCGCCCTATTCTCTTCACTAAGCCCATTAACAAAACGAAAAATATTCAATACGATATGCCTGTTCTCATGAACATTTTTGCCAACAAAGAGTTGACAGAAAAAATATTTGCCAAACACCCTGACAAAGTAGCCCAAGGGATTGACCAACTGCTAAAACTCAAACCCCCTGCTGGATTTATCAATAAGCTCAAAATGTTACCACAACTCTTTGCCCTTAAAAATGTCTTTCCCAAACGTTCATCTAAAAGAGGGGATTGTCAAGAGCTTGTCATTCCTAAAGAGGAAGTAGACTTAGATAAACTACCCATCTTAAAAACATGGGAAGAGGATGGTGGAGCGTTTATTACTATGGGGCAAGTTTATACCCAAAGCCTTGATGGTACTATGCAAAATCTTGGAATGTATCGTCTTCAACAATATGACAAAAACCACTTAGGCATGCATTGGCAAATCCATAAAGATGCTTCTCACTTCTTTGACCAATACCAAAGAGCAGGTAAAAAAATGCCTGTTACCGTAGCCATTGGTGGTGACCCTCTTTACATTTGGTGTGGACAAGCTCCTATGCCTCACGGAATGTTTGAGATGCTTCTTTATGGTTTTGTACGGGGTAAAAATGCCCAATTAGTCAAATCTATCACCAATGATATTTACATTCCAAGAGATGTGGACATTGTCATTGAAGGTTTTGTTGACCCAAGTGAGATGAAGATAGAAGGACCTTTTGGCGACCACACAGGTTACTACACCCTCGAAGAGCCTTATCCTGTCATGGAGATAGAGACCATCACCATGAAAAATAAGCCAGTATTTCAAGCAACGGTAGTAGGTAAACCCCCACTAGAAGACAAATACATGGGATGGGCAACAGAACGTATCTTCTTACCAATGTTAAAACCCATGGCTCCTGACCTCATTGACTACTATATGCCTGAAAATGGGGTTTTTCATAACCTCATACTTGGTAAGATGAAGACACTTTACAAAGGTCATGCACAACAGTTTATGCACGCCTTTTGGGGTGTGGGGCAGATGTCTTTTGTCAAACATGCCATTTTTGTCAACGAAAATGCACCTGAACTCTCTGATGACCAAGCGATTACCAAATACATATTAAATAGACTCGACCCTCAAAAAATCCTCATTACCCAAGGTATTATTGATGCCCTTGACCATACTGCCAATGAGTCTTTGGTGGGTGGAAAATTGGGGATTGATGCGACAGGAAAAGAGGTAAAAGATGGGGTTAAGAACCTCATTTCAGATAAAAGTTTACTTGAAAAGATGCAAGAGATAGATGGTAATATTGTAGAGCTAAAACAGTATTTTACAGAAACCAAAAATCCTATTTGTCTCATTATGGTGAACAAAGTACAATCTATGCAAAACATCATTGCCAAACTACACCCTCTCAAAGAGCATCTAAAACTGCTTATTATCGTTGACAAAGTTAACAACCAAGTTGACAATCCCTACATGCTTCTTTGGCGAGTGGTCAATAATATTGATGCCCAAAGAGATGTAATTTTAGAACCATTCATTGCAGTAGATGGAACAAACAAATCCGAAGTAGATGGCTTTGAACGTGAATGGCCTGGAGACACTTTCTGTACCAAAGAGGTACTAGAGAGTTTACAAGAGCGTGGATTAATAGATATTGATGAAGCATTTATTAAAAAGTTTGGACTATTACCTTTTAAACAATTACCGCTTAATCAAAAAGAGAATACTCCTCTTTAATCTTAGGTAACATCCCTCTGTCTAAGGCATAGACAAAAGCGTAATTAAAGTAGGCATTTTTTAAAATATCTCGTGCTTCATCTATGTCCACGTACCAATTTGGTCTATCGACACCATCTACTTTGGTTTTAGGAGGAGTAAGTACAATGGTTTTAACCCATGCCCCATTGTAACGGACATACTCACGTGCTTTGTAGATGTCTTGTAAATTGTCTGTAAAAATCGCTACTTTATCACTCTTACTAGGCACC
>JALSHP010000083.1 GCA_026982175.1 Campylobacteraceae bacterium | reverse complement strand
ATAAGGTTAATGATTGTACACTTAACACCAATGAAAAGTGTGCTTAGTGCAGAGGTGGAATTTGAATTTTATTTTTGTGTCTTAGAAAAGGGGTACATCATACTATAATCCATTAAAGGAAACCCATGTCAATCAAAAAAGCCTTCTTCATCTTCATAGTTCGCCCCATAGTCTTAGTGATTGCAGGGGTTTCGTTAAAAGGCAAAGAGAATTTACCCATTAAAGGGTCTGCTATCTTGGTGGCGAACCATAACAGCCATTTGGACACGCTGGTGATTATGTCGCTTTTTTCTTTGAAGACTTTAGAAAAAGTTCGACCCATTGGGGCTTGGGATTATTTCTGTAATAAGCCCTATAAAAAATGGCTTTCTAAACATCTTATAGATTTGATTGCGTTAAAAAGACGACCATCTAAAACAGATGGTCATCCTTTTGGGGAGATATATGAGGCTTTGGATAAGGGCGACATTGTGCTACTTTTTCCAGAGGGGAGTCGTGGTGACCCAGAGGTGATGAAGCCTTTTAAGACAGGGATTGCCCATATTGCTAAAGACTACCCCCATGTGCCTGTGATTCCTTTGAGCATCTATGGCGCAGGTAAGGCATTGCCTAAGGGTGAGGCGTTGTTTGTGCCATTTGTGATTGAGGTGAATGTGGGAGAGGCTGTTTTTTATGAGGGGGAGGAGAAAAACCTTTATGTTAAACAGCTAGAGGAGGCTGTTCATAGGCTTGAAAAAGTCCATCTTTAATTTCTAGTGATATAATATACACTAAATAATATGCTCAATTCATGAGTTTTGCAAGAAGTCTAATCTTTTTTAAATTAAATATCAGGAATATATAGATGTCAAAATCAGTAAAAATTATCGGTTCGGTAGTGGTCGTTTCAGCACTTTGGTTGGGGGGTACGGCTTATGTCTCTTCAAATACAGAAACTTATTTAGAACGCTATGTTAATAAAACCAATAAATTATATGAAGCCAATGGAATAAAGATAAGCGTTGAGAAGTTTGAAAAAGGTTTTTTTAGTTCCAATGCAAAAATGAAACTAGATTTTACCGATGCTAAGATGAAAGAGCTTTTGGCATCAACCCTTAAACTGCCACTTATGATGGAGTATAAGATTGAGAATGGACCACTGCTTTTTAAAAATGGGTTGGGTATAGGCTTAAGTCGCATGAGCAATCATATCAATCTTAATGACTATTTTGTAGAAGATTCAGAGTTAAAAAAATCGTTAAAAAATGAGATTGTTTTTGACTCAATGACCACTGTAAAGTTTAATAAAAACAGTAATTTTGAAGCTAGTACCAGTGAGATAGTACTTGATGTTGATGGTGAAGAGTTAAAAATTGCTCCTATAAGCATAGTAGGGGAGATGAACATCGAGACCTTTCAAGGGGAGATGGAGATGGAAAGCAACTCTATGTTCATAGCTCATGAAGATGAGTTTTTTAAAGCCCAAGATATTACGATGAGTGCTAAGATAAATGAATTTTTTGACAATGGTTTTTATTTAGGGGATTTTAAATTTAAAGCAGGAGACATTAGTACTAAGGGGATAGATTTACCTTTCTCTTTGGCAGAGGCTCAAGTAAGCCTAGAGGTTGACATTAGCAAGAACAGTGATGAGACGGTCAATATGGACTTCAAAGTAGAGGGAGATTCTGGTGCGTCAAAACTTCCTAAAGAGTATGCTTTTTTAAAAAATGCCAAGTTAAACTATAGTCTTAAAGGGATGAAGCTTGATGGCTTGTTAGCGTTTCAAGATTTTACCAAAAAGATACAAGCCAAACAAGCAGATATTGTCTCACGTCTTATTTCTCCTAGCACAGGGGAAATGGATATGAAAGTTTATGCAGAGTTAGAAGCGATGCAAGATGAGACCAAATATGGGATGTTGGCTCTACTTCCTGGCATACTTAAAAAAGATAGTAGTGCTTTTGATTTCGCCATTAATTTAGAAGATAAAGAGGCTAAAAAGAGTGATTTGTCTTTAACTCTTGGTTTCATTGGAGACAAAGCACTTCCTACAAATGGTAAAGCATTGGAGGAGTTATTTAAAACCGAATTGCTCAATCTTGTAAGCTTAGATATGAATGTGAAGTTAGAGAAAGAGTACATTGCAAATTTACCAATGGAGTTACAACAAGCGTTAGCAGGACAACTACAAATAGGAGCGATGATGGGAATTGTCAAAGAGAACAATGCCTCTTACTCTTTTAGTGCCGAGGTCAAACCAAATAAGCTCATGCTCAATGGAGAAGACCGTTCTGCCATGTTAGAGATGCTTGACCAAAGTATGGCAATAGGGTTCTAAAATTAGTTTTTAAAAAAATTTACCAAAAATTTACTAACTTTTTACAACTTATATAAACAAAATATGTTATACTTGGCTTGTAGTAATTTAGAGAACTACTACAAGTTTTATTAATTTTTTAAGATTAAGTATTATTTTATTTATTTAAATTTAAAATAATATTTCCAAAAGTATAAGAGAACCTTGCAACCCGTATGGTGTATCACCATATATGTATAGAGTCTAACAAAGCGTTATTAACCTATTCTTTACTATTACAAATAGCACTACTATATGCATATTTCGTAGTAGTTTTGTCAAAACAAATAGTGCATATAGTAGTGCTATTTGTGTCGAGTTGAACAGGCTAATATTTGAATGAACGAAGACTCTTATACTTTTATATCTCTTATAGTGCATCACTTTTCCAATTTAACTTTGAAAAATTAATGTACTCTAAGAGATAGGCTAAACCTCCAAATACTTTATAAAAAATATCAAAATATCATATTAAATATCAGGAACATTTATGACCCGTCAAGAACTCTACGATGAGATAAAAAAAACCTCCAAAGATAGCTACATATTAAGTGAAATGAAACGCCTTGGTTATTGGGATAGTTCTAAACCTAAAGTGGCTCAAGAGCTTATTGAAAAAAAAGTAGCCCTGCAAAAAGAACTCAATGGACTCTCTGCTAAAATTAGAAACCCTGAAACAGTCTTAAAAGAGATTCATAAGCAACGCATGAAAGAGGCACTGGAAAGAAGAGAAGAGACCAAAGCCAAACGTGAAGCCAAAGTCCAAGAAAAATTGGCTCAAAAAGAGGCAAAGAAAAAGAGTGAAATAGGCTTTTTAGGTCACGCTTTTATGGCTGATTTGAACAAGCAAGAGAGTAATCAAGAGCTACTCAATGCCAATAATCTTTTTTTGATTAAAGATGCCAAAGATTTAAGTTCTAAAATGGGAATTAATTTAAAAGAGTTACGCTTTTTAACCTACACGCAAAAGCTCTCAACAAGAAGAGATTATGTTCACTTTCAAATGGCAAAGAAAACAGGGGGATTTCGTGAAATTTCTGCCCCTAAACCCAAATTAAAACGTTTACAGTATTGGATTTTAGAAAATATTTTAAACAAAGTGGCTGTAAGTGAAAAAGCCCACGGTTTTGTTGCTAAACGGAGCATTGTAAGCAATGCAAAACCTCACATTGCTAAGGCTGTGGTGATTAACTGTGATTTAGAGAACTTTTTTCCTACGCTTACTTACGCACGGGTAAAGGGCTTTTTTAGCTCTTTAGGTTACTCTAGCGAGTTGGCAACTATTTTTGCAATGCTTACCACTGAAGCTGAACAAAAAGAGGTCAATTTAGATGGAGAACAACTCTTTTTATATACAAGTAAACGCTATCTTCCACAAGGTTCACCTGCTTCACCTATGATTAGTAATCTTATTTGTCGAAAGCTTGACAAGCGTATGAGTGGTATTGCTAAAACACTTGATTTTACCTACACCCGTTACGCAGATGATATGACTTTCTCTTCCGATAGCTATGAAAAAATCAATAACATACTCTACTGGGTAAAAGGTATTGTCAAAGAAGAGGGGTTCATTTTACACCCAAAGAAGACTAAGATTATGAAAAAAGGTTCACGCCGTGAAGTGACAGGCGTGGTGGTCAATGAAAAACTCTCTATCAATCGTAAAGAGCTTAAGAAGTTTAGAGCATTACTCTACCAAATTGAGCAGAGTGGACTAGCGGGAAAATCTTGGCATGGCAAAAGTGAAAACCTTATGAGATGCGAGTCGATAGTAGTAACGCCTTTTACTACTCTGTGGCTTGGGCATTGGGACGATTTAGAGATAGCTCTTTAAGAGGCACAATTGAGTCTATTAGTGAGAAGTTAAGTGAGAGTTCACGCTACATTGTGGCAGAAGCTCTTTTTTTACTGCAAGAAGCACCTGAAAAATATTCCACCCCAAAAGTCAAGACAATTTAAAAAAAAATCTAATTCCCTTCAAAATTTCCCACTTTACGCTACAATCTCAACTGATTCTTCATAATTATCATTGTTAACCTTCAAACTCTCAAAGTAAACATTCATAGGCTTTTTATATTCAAGTGTCTCATGAAATCGTCTATGATTGTAAAATTCAATATAATTGTGAATATCATCTTTTAACTCTCTGATGCCATTATACTCATTGAGATATATTCTCTCCACTTTAGCAGACCTCCAAAATCTTTCAATACAGATATTATACCCTCAAGGAGTACCCCGTCAGTAGCTCGACCTTTCCCATCCATTGAGATGATAATATTATTATCTTTTAAAGTCTGTGT
>JALSHP010000082.1 GCA_026982175.1 Campylobacteraceae bacterium | reverse complement strand
AAAATTTCTAAAATTTTAAAATCACAACTCTAAAATTAAGTCTAATATGATATACTAAAACTTAAAAAATAAGTATAATATGTTGGACTTAATAATGCGAGATAAACTTAAAAATGCACAAAGACTTTCGGTTTTTAAACAAAACCAAACTCTACCAAAATACAAAAGATTTCTCTATCAGAACATTTTTAACTCAACCAGTAAAATCATAGGTATCTATGGGAGTCGTGGGGTTGGTAAGACTACTATGATGTTACAGATACTTAAAAGCACCAAACTTAATGCCTCTAAAAAGCTCTATATCTCTTGTGACCACCCTATGATGAAAGGGGTTTCTCTTTTTGATTTTGTCGATGAATTTGTAAGACGAGGTGGAGAATTTATTGTCATAGATGAAATTCATGAAGCTGATGATTTTCAAACTCAGTTAAAATCTATTTATGATTTTTTAGAGGTTAAGATACTATTTTCAGGTTCATCTGCCATAGAAATTACCAATGCAGATTTTGCACGGCGTTATTCGATGTATCAAATGCCTATTTTTTCGTTTAGAGAGTATCTTGAAGTGACTCAAAAAATAAGTTTAGAAGCATATAACTTAGAGAATCTCGTGGAAAATCATGAAGCAATAGTGCATGATATTATGAATGAATTGACAGACAAAAAGATTTTGAAACTTTATGATGAGTTTATAAATGTTGGAGTTTATCCTTTTTATTTTGAGGACAAGTCTAAATATATTGATAGAATTAATGAGACCATTAATACCGTTTTATACAAAGATTTAGGACGACTTTTTAACATTCAAGCTGACAAGATAGACATACTCAAAAAATTACTCTTAACCATCTGTGTCTCTAAGCCTTTAGAACTCTCTATTGATAAATTAGCAACAACCATTGGCATTAGTAAAATGACTCTTTACAAATACCTAGAGTATTTAGGCAGAGCTGAATTAATTCATCATATATCACACGAAGCCAAACGATTTAAAGCTATCCGAAAGCCTGACAAACTCTATCTTGCTAACACCAATCTGTTTTCAGCTCTGTGTAGTAACCAAGAAGTAGGAACGGTAAGAGAGAGCTATTTTGTAAGTATGCTCTCTAGTGGGCATCGAGTTCATTATGTTGAAAAAGGAGACTTTTTAATAGATGAAAAATTTACAGTTGAAGTCGGAGGAGAAAATAAGAGTTTCAAACAAATAAAAGACATACCCAACTCTTTTTTGGCTTTAGATGATATGGAAATAGGATTTGGAGGGAAAATCCCTCTTTGGTTGTTTGGATTTTTGTATTGATATGAACATAAAAATGAATGTTACGTTAAGTAGTCTTGACAAATGGGGATACATTTAAAGTAGCCTGACCCGAACTAAAGTACCGTGTCATGAATAGCCACTTTTTATACTATACTATTTTAAAAAATCAGAGGATAAAAAGTGGGAAGAAGAGCTAGATTAGATATGGCAGGATTTCACCATGTAGTGAACAGAGGTATAGAGAGGAGTAATGTTTACAGGTCAGATGAGGACAAAGAGAAATTTTTAGAAATGTTGTGTAAAGCATTTAAGATATATTAAGGTTAATATCCATGACACGGTACTTTAGCTGCAAACAGAGCATGAGTATAGATACGCAAAAATGAAGAGTCTAAAAGAGCATTTTGAAGATTGTAAAACTAGAGATGAGCGAAATAGAGCCATAATAAATGCGATAGAAGATGACTATAAGCAGGTTGAAGTGGCTAAATATTTGGGGATTAGTGGTTCGGCTATTTCTAAAGTGCTTGTAGCTATGAGTAAAAAAAGTGGCGATTCATGACACGGTACTTAAGTTTATAAACAAATAGGTAGTACTTCGATATTCCATTTTTCTTGTTGCTCCTGTATTGCTAAACAGATGACCTCAAAAGCAGATGCTTCAGTTGGAAAGAGAGTGCAACCCTAACTGTGTAAACCCACCTTTTATATTTTGACATAATTTCGCTGAAGAGCATACAAAGTTGAGGGTAAATTTCACTCCAATTTCTGATACTGGTTCTGTTCCATTTTTCTTGATGATCTTGTGTAAGTAGTAGATAAGAATTTTATTAGGTTTGCTTTTTCGATTTATTTTAGGGGGTGGGGAGGAACAATTAAAGGTATAGATTTAATATTTTTTAGGTAAGTCTGCTAAAATAGTTCTATTATTTTTAAAGGATAGATACGATGACCAACCTTTACGAAAAACTGGGACTCTTTTACATGGGTCGTGACATTGACAAAGCAACGCAAGAAGCGACTGATGCACTTACTTTACTTAAAAACAAAAACTTTACCACCCATGCAGCCATCATTGGTATGACGGGTTCAGGTAAAACGGGTTTGGGTATTGGGCTGATTGAAGAGGCTGCTATTGATAACATTCCCTCCATTCTCATTGACCCCAAAGGGGACATGGGAAATCTACTCTTAACCGACCCCACCTTTAACCCTAAAAATTTTGAGCCATGGGTAGCTGATGAAGCCCACAATAAAAATGAAGATGTAGCTACTTATGCCCAAAAAA
Organism: Campylobacteraceae bacterium; assembly: GCA_026982175.1. Classification (GTDB taxonomy): domain Bacteria; phylum Campylobacterota; class Campylobacteria; order Campylobacterales; family Sulfurovaceae; genus UBA1140. The sequence goes on along the minus strand of JALSHP010000082.1, from coordinate 2,109 downwards.
TCGCTTCTATGTGGCAAAAAGGAATTAAAAGTGATTTTCAAGATGAAGCACGTGTGGCAAAGCTTCATGCCGTAGAGAAAACCATCTACACCCCTGGGAGTTCAAGTGGAATTTCCATTAACATCTTAGGCTCACTTGACGCACCCCCAAGTGAAGTGCTAAACGATGCTGATACCTTTGCTTCTTATCTTAAAAGTACGGTTAGCTCCCTACTCTCACTCATTAAAATAGATGCCGACCCTGTTAGCTCAAAAGAGTACTTGCTCATTGCTCAAATCTTAGCAGACAAATGGACAGCGGGGAAAAGTATCTCACTTGAAAAGCTCATTGGTGAAGTGATAGCTCCTGATTTTGACAAAATTGGGGTGCTACCACTTGAAAGTTTTTACCCACAAGAGAAACGTTTTGCTTTGGCGACCAAGTTCAATAGCATCATCGCTTCACCTACCTTTTCAGCTTGGCTTCAAGGTGACGCTCTTGACATTCAAAAACTCCTCTATGATGAAAATGGAAAAGCCAAAATTGCCATTTTATCCATTGCCCATTTGAGCGATGAAGAGCGAATGTTTTTTGTGACCATTTTACTCAACAAATACATCGCGTGGATGCGACGACAATCGGGAACTTCTGCCCTTAAAGCCCTGCTCTATATGGACGAGATTTATGGCTACTTTCCCCCAAGCAAGAACCCACCGAGTAAAGAGCCTATGATGCTACTGCTTAAACAAGCTCGTGCTTTTGGTACAGGGGTGGTTTTAAGTACGCAAAACCCTGTGGATTTGGACTATAAAGGGCTTTCAAACATTGGGACTTGGTTTATTGGTCGTTTACAAACAAGCCAAGATATTGAGCGTGTCATAGACGGCTTAGGTGGGAAAGTAGGGGCAAGTTATACGAAGTCTGAAATCAAAGAACTCTTAGCCAACTTAAAAAAACGTACTTTCTTTTTAAAGTCGGCTCACCTTGATGACATTAAAGTCTTTGGCACACGTTGGGTAATGTCCTACCTCAAAGGTCCTCTGAAATCGGCTGAAATTTCCAAGCTTATGGAGAGCAAAAAAGTTTCTCAAGCCCAAACCGTTATGAGCAAAGAGCCACAAAACAGTGGCTTTGAAAACTTTGTGCATTTAGACAAAAGCATTGAGCAAAAATATGCCATTGATGTAACAGGGCAAAACAACTTTAGAGCTACAATTCAAGCCAAAGTGGGCATTCACTACTTCTCTCAAAGCAAAGGGATTGACGAAAATCAAGAACTATGTTTAGCACTTGAACTCTATGAAGAAGATGCCATAGATTGGGAGAATTATGAAGCTTTAGAGAATTGTCCTCATTACAGTGACAATGAGCCAAATGAAGCCTCTTATGCCCCATTGAGTTCTGAAATCAGTGAAGATAAAGGTCTAAAACGAAACCAACGAACATTGGTTAATTGGCTCTACAAAAACAGACGTTTAGAACTTTTTAGAACCACTTCACCAAGGCTTAATTCCAATCCTCATGAGAGTTTAGGTGATTTTAAAGTACGGCTCAAAGATATTTTAGATGACAAAAAAGAAGAAGAGATAACAAAACTCCAAGAGCGTTACGAGAAAAAAGAGAAAACCCTTTTAAAACGCCTACAAAGAGCCCAAGAGAAAGTAGAAAAAGAGGAAGCCGATGCTAGTAAGTCCATGATAGACACAGGCATTGCCATTTTAGGGGCATTGTTTGGACGTACCTCTACGGCTAAACTGGGTCGTGCTTTTTCCACAGGAAGCCGTGCCTACAAAGAGCGTGGTGACATTGGACGAGCAGAGGAAACGCTCAATGAACTGCACGAAGAGATTGAACTTTTAGCTGAAGAACTTGAAGATAAAATAGAGGAACTAAGTGAAAAGTTTGATGTTGATAAAGTGGAGATAAAAGATGCTTCAATGAAGCCTAAAAAGTCTGACATTGAGATTGAAGAGTTTTCATTGGTTTGGGTGGTTTAACTACTTTATATGTTATAATTCGCTTAATTAATGTGAAAGAAAAACCATGAGACTCAACAAATTTATTTCCCACAACTCCAAGTATTCACGTCGTGAAGCAGACAAACTCATAGAAGAGGGGGTTGTCACGGTA
>JALSHP010000081.1 GCA_026982175.1 Campylobacteraceae bacterium | reverse complement strand
CGATGACATCGAGATAGGAGTAGGTAATAAAGTACCTCTTTGGTTGTTTGGATTTTTGTATTAAGGGAAGAGCTTAAAATATATTGAGTTTCTAAACTTTAAGCTTGACAAATTCAACAAAAAAAGCTAAAATAGTACTAAATAATATACTAAAAAGGACATTTAATATGACACGAATTTTAGCAAACTATACAACAAGTATTTCTGAACTTAAAAAGAGTCCATCATCTATTATTGAAAATGCAAATGGAGAGAGTATTGCAATCTTGAACCATAATAAAGCTTCTGCGTATCTTGTGCCTAGTGAGGTGTATGAACATATGATGGAGATGTTAGATGAGTATTATTTGATGCAAAGAGTAAAAGAGCGACTTGACTATAAAGAGAGTGAATTAATAGAGGTTTCCCTCGATGAGCTATAGACTTCATTTTATTAAAAAGTCTAAAAAAGAGTGGGATAAACTAAACCCTATGATTAGAGAGCAGTTTAAAAAGAAGTTAGAAAAACGCCTTGAAGAGCCTATTGTTCTTAGTGATAAACTAAGTGGTTTTGAAAATGTCTATAAAATTAAACTTAGAAGTTCAGGCTTTAGATTGGCTTATGAGGTTAGAGAAGAAAAAATTATTGTCGTTGTTCTAGCCGTTGGTAAACGTGAAAATAATGATATTTATAACTCTTTAGCTGGGCGATTAGATTATGAAGATGATGAGTAGGTTTTTTTAAGTTTTGAACTCTATTAGAAAGAGCTTTTGGAATTATAAATACAGAATGAAAGAAAATATAGTAATAAAACTCCCCACATATATGATACAATTAGGGATTACAATCCCTATTGGAGCAATTTATGTTAAAAAAACTAACCTTAGAGTCAAAAAAGTTTGTACTACGCAATAATCTACCTTATCAACGATATTTTATACGTGACAAGAAAATAAAACATAGACTAACCATTATAACAGGGCAACGAGGTGTGGGGAAGACAACTACCATTGCTCAATATATGGCTCTTCATCCTAAATTTAATGCTCTTTATGTGAGTATGGACAGTTTTTTAATTGGGGAACTCTCCATGTATGAGATAGCAGAGAGTTTTGAGATGAATGGGGGTGAGTTACTCTGTTTTGATGAGATACATAAATATGCGAATTGGTCACAAGAGTTAAAAAGTATCTATGATAACTTTCCAAATCTCCAAATTATCGCTTCTGGAAGTTCGGCTTTAGAAATAAATAAGGGGAGTCATGATTTAAGTAGAAGAGCTCATCAACTTAAAATGTATGGCATGAGTTTTAAAGAGTATTTAGAACTCAAACTTGACATAAAATTAGAAAATTTTGAACTAGAAAAGATTTTGAAAAGTCATGATGAGATTGCATTTGAGATTGTGATGTTGTTGGAAAAGAAGAAAAAAAAGATATTGCCTCTTTTTAAAGATTATCTAAAATCGGGTTACTATCCTTACTCTTTGAGCATTGATGATGACGATGTATTTTTAGATATATTGGAACAGAATATCAAGGTCTCTATCTCTAGCGACTTACTTTTTGTTTACCCAACTTTAGATGGTAACAGTGTTAAACGCTTGAAACTTTTGTTAAGTATCATCATGGAAAGTGTTCCTTTTGTGCCTGTTATTGAAAAGTTAAAAAGTACATTAGAAATAGGTGATGGAAGAACCCTTAAAGATTATTTTGTAAAACTTGAAGATGCTGGAATTTTAAAACTGCTTATGAAATCCTCCTCCAAAGGTTTAGCAAAACTTGAAAAACCCGAAAAAATCTATATGGACAATAGTAATTTGTTGAGCATTACAGAAGCAAACATTGGCACAGTACGAGAAACATTTTTTCTTAGTATTACATCAAAAAAACATAGGGTAAGCTATCCTAAAAAAGGTGACTTTTTAATTGACAATAAATATTTGTTTGAGATAGGAGGAAAAAACAAAAGCTTCAAACAAATCAAAGATATAGAAAATTCATTTGTGGTAGCTGATGATATAGAGATTGGTTTTGGCAATAAAGTACCTCTTTGGTTGTTTGGTTTTTTGTATTAGCTATTATATATTAAATAGAATTGGACAAAATACGACCAAAGAAGCTCCTATAATACTCCTAACAAAACATAAAGGAGTCATAAATGGACTTAAAAGAATTCGGTTTTAGAGATATTAATCATGAACGACTAAAGAAGACAAACACACCTTAGTTAAATATTTTGAAAAAAGCAAAGTTAGACAATATTAAAGAGATTTTACCCTTAGCAGTAAACTATAATGCTAAGAGTCGGTTTTAACAGCATTATTTTATTTTTATAAGGATATTCTTTTATGTTATATAAATTTTGAATATCAGGACATAAAATATGCTTATAAATAAACTCTTTGACACTGCCATTGTGGGGGGTGGTGTGGCTGGAACTTCTCTTCTTTTTACCCTTGCACGATATACCGACTTAAAAAACTTGATTTTGTTTGAAAAGTACGATGAGGTGAGTCAGCTTAACTCTAACCCTAAAGCCAATTCTCAAACGCTTCATGTGGGGGATATTGAGAGTAATTACACCTATGAAAAAGCTAAAATAGTTAAAAAAAATTCTTCGATGGTGGCGAATTATATTCAGAACTTTGATGAAGTTGGAGAAAGTGGATTTAAAGGTGACAAGATGCTCTTGGCTGTTGGAGAAGATGAAATAGCTCAACTTAAAAGCCGTTATGAAGTGTTTAAGGAGCTTTACCCTTATTTGGAACTTTGGGATGAAGAATTTTTAAGAGAATTTGAACCCAAACTTATGGAGGGACGTGATGAACCTGTACTTGCCATGGGGGCTAGGGGGCAAATAACCACGGTAAACTACAAGAACCTAAGTGAAAGTTTTGTGCAACATGCTTTGGATACAGACAAAAATGTACAGATGCGTTACCATGAAGAGGTGACTAAAATTGAGCGAGATGTTGATGGTTACTATAAGATTACGACCGATACCACGATGTTTAGAGCCAAGTCGGTGGTGGTGAATGCAGGGGCGTACTCTTTGTTATTTGCTCATTCTATGGGGTATGGAAAAGAGTATGCTATTTTGCCCATTGGAGGCTCTTTTTTCTTTACCAAAGAGAAGCTTTTAAATGCGAAAGTCTATACCATGCAAAACCCTAAATTGCCGTTTGCAGCCATTCACGCTGACCCCGATTGTACTAAAGATTGGAACACGCGTTTTGGTCCTACGGCGTTTGCTTTGCCTAAGCTAGAACGTTATCATACCTTGCATTTAAAAGATTTTATGTCTGCTTTAAATATTGATAAAGATGTAACCAAGGTGTATATGTCTTTGTTTAAAGACAAAACCATTCGTCGTTATATTTTAAGAAATGTACTGGAAGAGATACCTCTTATAGGTAAAAAAATATTTGTAAAAGATGCCCGTAAAGTGATTCCTTCTTTGCATGTAAATGATTTAACTTTTGCTACTGGTTATGGGGGAATGCGTCCACAAATCATAGACAAAAAGAAACAAGAACTACTTCTTGGTGAAGCCAAAATAGTCGAAGATGGCGTAATTTTTAACATGACCCCAAGCCCAGGGGCTACAAGTTCTTTGGCGATTGCTTTGAATGATACACTTAGTCTTTGTAAGCATTTGGGTGCTACTTTTGAGAGTGCAAAACATGAAAGTGAGATACAATCCCTTCGCCATACCTCTTTGTTTGAGGAAATCTTGGAAGAGAGTAGATAGTTTATCTACGCTCCTTTTTAAAATTCTGAAGCCAACACAGCTTCCATCCCTTTTTTGTCAAGTAATCGAATGAAGTTGGTTGAACCACTTTTACCGCTAATTGAACCCATGGTGACAATGAAGCGTTTATCCATGCTTACACGCTCTTCTTCTAAGATTTTTTGTACAAAGTTGTAGAGTAACTTGGTAGGGTTTTGTATCTTTTCCATGACAAAGAGAGGATGAACACCCCAAACGAGATTTAGTTTTCTTAAGGTAGAGAGTGAATGACTTACTGCGTAAATGTTCTGTTTAGGTCTAAATTTGGAAAGGGTTTGTGCTGACATACCTGACATGGTAAAGGCAACCAGTGCCTCTTTATCTAGATTTTTTGCCAACTCTACTGCCGATTGTGCTACGGCATTACTTTTACAAATATGTTCAAATTTTTTAAAATAAGGATATTCTCTCTCCACATCTTTAATGGTGTCATGTAAAACTTGCACTGACTCTAGAGGAAACTTTCCAATGGTGGTTTCATCACTAAGCATAACAGCATCAGTACCATCGTAAACAGCATTGGCAATATCACTCACTTCTGCTCGAGTTGGAAAAGGATTCTCTTTCATACTACTAAGCATCTGTGTCGCCGTAATAGAAGGTTTATTCATATTGTTTGCAGTACTAATGATATGTTTTTGAATACGTGGTAATCTGGTTACACCAAACTCTGCTCCTAAATCACCCCGTGCGACCATAACCCCATCGCACAGTTCTAAAATGTCTTCAAGATTATTAATGGCTTCACCTGTTTCAATTTTAGCAACGACAAAAGGCTCAAAGTTATGTTTTTGCATAATGCTTTTTGCTTTTAAGATGTCCTCTTTGGTCTGCACAAAAGAGAGTGCCACAATGTCAATGTCATGGGTGGCACCAAAGGCTAAGTCTTGTTCATCTTTTTG
>JALSHP010000080.1 GCA_026982175.1 Campylobacteraceae bacterium | reverse complement strand
GTTTTGAGACGACCTATCTCAATGCCTAAAGACTTCAGATATTCAGCCAATTCCACAGAGGCAAACTCCCCTTGTCGTCCTGCTGTCTGCTGTTTTTCGCCAATGTGAATGAGACCGTTTAAAAAAGTACCAGACGCAATGATAACTTTAGGGGCTAAGTAACGGTTTCCCAGTTGTGTCTCCACACCTGCTACTTTGCCATCTTCAATAATTAAAGCTTCAACTATTTCTTGTTTTACGTCAAGATTTGGGGTGTTGAGTACCACATCTTTCATGTAAATTCTATATCTGTCCATGTCAATTTGCGCACGGCTTCCTTGAACAGCTGGACCTTTTGATTGGTTGAGAATACGAAACTGAATACCTGTAGCATCGGTCGCCAAACCCATCTGCCCCCCAATGGCATCAAGCTCTTTAACCAAATGCCCTTTTGCCAAACCACCCACAGCAGGGTTACAAGAACTCGCCCCAATCTGCTCTGCTAAAATGGTGACCATCAAAGTTTTTACACCCATTCGTGCAGGGGCTAAAGAAGCTTCTATCCCTGCGTGACCACCACCAATTACTATTACATCATAATTCATATTAAACTCTTTTTACTCTAGTTATGGAATTATAGCAAAGTAAATTGACGATTTAGACCTTTAAATAGATGCGTGTAATTCTGCTTTTGAATCCATCTCAGATTTAAGTGACTCAATCAATGATTTCATCTCATCATTTTGAGCATAAACATCATCTTCTACAAACTCTGCATCTAAAGCCTCTTGGAAATCATCTTCACGAATCTCAACTGAAACCACTTTACTATTTGGCTCATTATCGGCAAAAGCAACCACTAAATTTTCATCTGAAGCTTCTCTTTGAATACTTACAGGTAAAGCATTGGCTGTTGCTACCGTTGTTGCCGTTGCACTAGGAGCTACTTTTAACTCTAAGGAGATATTGTTTTGATGCATCAAAAAGAGTCCTAGTCCAAGTATTGCCAACTCCACTTTTAAAATATTGGCAAAAGAGAAAACCTTTTTCTCAGCTCTTAAGCTATTTATCTCTGATTTATACGCTTCATAGTAATCATCGCTTGTTTCTGTCTTATTATTTTTAAATATGTTCATTGTTAGCACCTTTTTTTCTAGCTGTTTTTTCTACCTGAATAATAGACCTAAAGTGGGCAGTAAAAATGAAATTTCACACTAAAAACACAAAATATTCATAAGTATTAATAATTGTTTTTAATATTTTTTTAAAATTAAGGAATTCAGAAAGAAAACTCCCTCAAATTTTCTTTTGCTATAATTTTCATACTAAAAAAGCGTATTAGGGGAAACATGTTCACAGGTCTCATTAGGGAAATTGCCACCGTAAAAAGCTATCAAAACAACATCTTAAGCATTCAAGCCAAACACAGAGCAAATGTTGGAGACAGTATTGCTATCAATGGTATCTGTTTAACAGTTATTAAAGTGCATCCCGATGGATTTGACTTAGAACTTGCCGATGAGACACGTTCCATCATAGATGACTCCAAAATATCTGGACGCGTTCACATGGAACCTGCCATGCAACTTTCCGACCGTTTTGAGGGGCATATTGTTCAAGGGCATGTTGATTGCATTGGAAAAGTGACACAGATGAGTAAAAGGGAAAATGCTACTGATTTCATTATTGAGGTTGAAGCAAAATATATTAACTATATTGTCCCTAAAGGTTCTATTACCATTGATGGTATCTCACTTACGGTCAATGATGTCTATGAAAATGGATTTAGACTTACTATTATTCCCCATACTCTAGAGCAGACCTTGATGTCTGAGTATAAAATAGGAACAGAACTTAATATAGAAACGGACCTCTTTGCACGTTATATTGAGCATATTTTAAAAAATAGAACGCAGACAAAGTCACTTGCAAAATCGCTCTCATGGCAAGAGATAGATAAGATACAGATGGGATTTTAAACACTCTCACATATAAGTTAACCATTCGTTAACTTTTGATTACGCATCTGTTTATCTAGTTACTCTATAATACCCTTATGAAAGATAAGATGAAATTTTTTTAACTCCTTTAATTTGTTTCTTTTGTGCTAAGTCTCTTCTCCCCCCTCCTTTGTATGAATATCTTAGTCCTTATCTTTCTACTTCACAGGCATCACTTTAGATGCAATATAGACCGACAATGGAATCTGTACAATATACGCAAACATAATAGGCAGTAACATCGACACCCCAAATGAGTTAGCAGAGAAAGTAGCAATGACCAGTGCCAAGGTTAGATAACGGGTAATGCTATGCCAAAAAGCAGCTCTCTCTTGAGGATTTTCAAGATTATAAACCAATTTAGAAATTATAAAAACCACCCCATAGAAAACAGCTACTGCCCCTAAGGCTAAGGGGAAATACTCTGGATTAAAATCATAAACATCCACCAACGATTGAGAGTTTTGTAAACCAAAAAGATAAAACAGAATAATAAAAATACTTATTTGAGAAATATATTTTTGATACCTTTGAATAAAGTTTAAAAGTGGTTTTGTCTCTCGCACAAGCCGTGAAGCAATAAAGGGAACAATAATCAATAAAATAATAACTGCTTTAGCAAAGCGAGAAACACCCACTTGACTACTATAAACAATGTCAAAATAAGGAGAGGCATAAACAGCAAACAGATGCAACATCATTAAAGAGAGTGAGATGAGTAGCAGATTAACAAACAGCAGTAGAAACCCAAAAGAGGTATCACCTTGAGACTTTTTAATCCAATGCATCACCATGCCACCGCCTGAAAGGACTGCAATTAAGAAAAGTCCTGCGGCAATACCAAAATCACCTACGGCAATACCAATCGCCACTGCACTAATGGGAAGTAGTAGATAGTTAACCAGTAAGCCTTTTAAGAGAACCTTTTTATGCTCCCAAATTAATTGAACGTGAGAGAGTTCAAACTTAAATAAAGAGGGCATAATAAGCGTAATACCTGCAAAAAGACAAATCTTAGAAGAGAAAATAAAACCATCTGTATATGACCCATAAGCAAACCCAAGTAATGCACCTAAAATAACAATAATAACCAACTGCATAAAACATCCTACTTTATAATATTTTTATTATTTTATCAAAAAAATTATAATTTTAGATTATATTATATATCATTATTAATTATCTTTAACCACCCTGTAGCCACTATTCACCTTTTCAAGTTTCTCTTCTTTAATCAATTTTTTAATATTACGGGAAAAGGTCTCAGGGGCAATGCCCAAAATAGTTGCAATCTCATACTGTTTTAAATCTAAGCTCAAATTTGGATTTTGTTGATAAAAGAAGAGTATTTTTTCAGATGAGGTGGAAGCAATATTAAAGTGAATGTTTTGCTGTAAAAGGTCAATTTTTTCCAATAACGATTGAATAATTGCATAAGAGATGTCAGAATGAGAAATAAATAATGCTTCAAATTTCTTCAAATCTATTTTGAGAATTGCACCATCAGACTTAAACATCGCAGATGAGGGTAAAATACTTTTACGTAAGGTAGGTGCTTCGGCTAAAAATGTGTATTTGGTAAAATACCCAATGGTTATTTCATTACCTTTATTATCATGTTTAAAAATACTCACAATACCGTCAATAAGTAACATTAATGAAGTCGAAATATCACCTTTTAAAAAGAGTATGTTACCCTCTTTATAGTTAGAAATATGTGAAATTTTAGCTAAAGCTTTCAGCTCATCTTCATTGAGCCTTGAAAACATTTTGACCTCTTTTAAGGTATCTTTTATGGGTTTATTTTTCATAAAACATTATAACGATGATTATTTATAGAGAAGTAAAAACTTCTCTATTTTATTACTCTGAACCACCTACATTTCCTGTAGTACCCACTCTAAAGTAACCCATCATTCCTGCATCTTCATGCTCTAAGATGTGACAGTGGTACATATAGTCACCTACACTCAACACTGGGTCAAACTTTGCAATAATTTTAATGCTCTCACCTGGTTGTACTAAAAAGGTATCTTTCCATCCAAGGTCTGTTCCTGTAGCGGCTTTTCCATTTCGCTCTAAGATTTGATATTGCACTGCATGAGCATGGAATGGGTGTGCCATTGGCGAAGCATTTTTAATCTCCCAAATTTCCGTTGCCCCAGATGCAATAAACTCATCGACACGGTTCATGTCAAAAGTTTTACCATTGATGACAAAGTTCATGTTCATTCCACCACCTACATTGTTCCCTCTTCTCATTTGCATTACAAATTGACGACTCGCATTCGCATTGACAGCAGTTGTTGGGTCAATTCGTTTAGCAATTTCAGCACTACTAGGGAGTTGCTTGTAAAGGTTCACCTCATCAGTTACAGCACTTTTGACATCAAATCTCATAATAACAAAGCCCTCACCAGCACCAGCCATACCAGCCATGCCTCCCATACCATTTCCATTCATTCCTGACATCCCATTAGCATCCATACCATTCATGCCTGAAGCTTGGTTATTATCCATATTTGAGTTGCCATTCATGCCACCCATGCCTGAACCTTGGTTCTCATCCATACCGTTCATGCCTGACATACCATTGTCATTCATACCACCCATTCCATTCATGTCGCCCATGCCTTCCATGTTCATCATGCCCATCATATCCCCTGCTGTTGGTTTACTTACAAGTAAAACTTTTTTCTCCACAGCATCTTGTGAAAAGTC
>JALSHP010000079.1 GCA_026982175.1 Campylobacteraceae bacterium | reverse complement strand
CCATACCATCCCAAAATGCATCAAGCTTTTTCAATTTATCATTAAAAAAACAAAATTCATTAACAATTTGAGTATTGTCCATCTCCTCTGATTCAAAAACTTTTTGAACCACCCCCAAAAGAATCTCATCATGATAAATCGCTAAAGCTTTTGCATCTTCTTTATCTTTATGATGTCTAAGTTCCAACAACACTTCAAGGTCTAAATCTCTGGGTAATTCATGCTCTTCATTGTCTAAAAGTACATTTAAATAACGATAGTTTGAAGCCGTTCTCTCTTTATATATCTTCTTTTTATCTACTTTTTTCAATTTATGGGGAGGCGTATCATCATCCCAATAGCCACACTCATAATTATCAGAAAACCCACCCATATTTTGCCTTATTATTTTTTTAAATTTTAGCTTCTAAAACCTATAAGTCACATGAAAAGCAGGTAAAAATCCCATCTGCTCATACTCACCATCGCGTTCATAGTTGTCATTGTATCGGTAGGAGTCAATGTTTTTCTTAAACAGAGCATTGACATTCATCAGTTCAAAGGCAAGTTCTAAACTAGCATCCGTGTAGTGAAAGGTCTTTCCAATTTGAATATCTAAGTCATAATTGTCTGGCATTCGCTTACTGTATGGCGTTCCATAAATAGGACGCACATAATCTTTCCCTTCTTTAGAGGCGTTTTGTGTTCCCACAATTGGCGTGTAAGTTCGTCCAGAGTTGTAGCGAAACAAAGATGAAATTCGCCAATTGTTTTCAAAATTATAAGCCCCTTGAAGTTGTAGCGTATGAGGAATATCTCCTTGAAATCGGTACTGTTTGGTACTGTTAGTGTTGAGTTGTCGTTTGGCTTTGACAAAAGTGTAAGCGACTAAGGCATCAAACTTATCTATTTTTTTACGGTAGGTAACATCTACCCCATACGCTTCACCTTTTCCTACGGCTTTGTAGGCTTGTAAATCATCATTAATGGCTAAATTTTCAAAAGTTTTAAAGTAAGGCTCAAGTACCAAAGAACTTTTGTCTTCAAACTTTTTAGTAATGTTAAATGCGTAATGATTAGCAGACTCAATGGTATCAATAAGAGGATTTCCAAAGCCATCAACAATGCGTGAGAGTTCTGGTGATTGGGAGTATTTTCCCACAGCAAAAGAAGCAGAAAGCGTGGCATCAAAATCATGCACATACGCCACCCTTGGGTCAACACCTGAACCTAACTTTTGAAAATCTTTTTTCCACGCTCGAACCCCATAACGAAAATGGTCATTGGGGCTAATATCCCAAATATCTTGGGCAAAAAGAGCATAGGAGTTGAGTTGAAACGTTTTATCTAAATTAACAATCTCTTGGTCAGTAATTAGTGGGTCAAAATCTTCACCATTGCCATTGGTCACATGAGCTGAAACATCGGCATTGAGCCTTTGCATTTGAAAGCCCACAAGAGGTTTATGCCCCTCCACATCAAAAGTGCTTTCATGATAGAGTTGATACTCTTTTGAGTCCATTTTCACAAAAAAATCGGCATCAAAAAACTCGCTATCTTCTGCTCCTTTCATGTAGGAGAGCAAGGACATCGACTCAAACCCATCGCCCATGTAAACCCATCGTAACCCTGTGGTGCTAAAACTCTTTTTGGAATTTATCTTACCATTGGCAATGGGGTCTTTGGTCTCGTTCATATTGGTGTTGATTTTCATCTCATCTTGGGCTGTAATATGCTCCAAAGAGAAGAGATTGTCGCCCACATTATGGGTCAAAATCACATTGGCATCATAATATTGAGGGAAAAGCGTAAAGCTTGTTTTTTTACTGCTGTCTCGCTCATCGGAGTCGAGTTCATCCATTATTTTGTTGGCAAAAAGGTCAAAATAGCTTCGCCGTCCACTCACAAAAAGAGAGGTATCTTCCCCCAATTTAGCATCATAAGCAAAATCGGCATCGTAAAGCCCTAAATGAATGCGTCCTTTGTTTGAACCTTTGGGGTAGCTAGGCGTAATGTCCACCACTGCTCCCATGGCTTCATAAGTTGTGTCAAACCCACCCAAATAGGCATCTAACTGGGCTGTCGCTTCAGGAGCAATCACCGAATGCAATCCCCCCACATGAAACACATATCCCAAAGGTAATTGGTTCAATGTAAACTTGGTTTCACGAGGTTTTGAACCATGAATATAGAGTTCACTCCCCTCATCGTTGTTGGTACTCACCACCCCTGCAAAAGATTTAAGTGCTTTTACTGGGTCGCCATTTGTCCCTGCAATCCCTAAGGCTTGTTTGGTAGTGATTTGTTGTTGCATCGGAGCTTTAGGCATAAAACTCTCTTTTTGAATTAAAAAACCCCCATTATCCTCTTCACTTTGGCTCTGCGTTTGAGCTGTTATTTCAATGTCTGAAAGTTTAGTCTCTGAAAAAAGTAGCAAAGGGGCTAATAAAATATAGATGCTCTTCATGATAATCTCCTAAGTTATATATTGTGTTATTTTAGGGTAAAAAGATGTGGAGAAAATGAGAAAAGCTTAAACCCTCACCCAAAACAAAGCCCCCTCACCCTCATTGGAAACGCTAAGCTCTCCCCTCATATTTCGCTCGACTATCATCTTTGACATATATAGCCCAATGCCAGAGTTGTTCTCTTTAGTGGTAAAATAGGGTTCAAATATTTTGTACATTAGTTCATCTTGAATCCCTCCTGCATTGTCAGCTACACTTACAATTTTGCCATCAATGGTAATGGTAATTTTAGGCTTAAGTATTACCCTTGAGACCAAGGCATCTTTGGCATTTGAGACTAAATTTAAAAGTACTTGTTTGTACTCATTTTTATAATTTTTTATCTCTAAATCATTTAAAATAATTAGCTCTACTTCAATATCTTGCTCATCTAAAGCATGGTGCATCATCGCTAAGACTTGTTTACTAGCTTCGACTAGAGAGAAATTTTCTTTTTCTTTATGTGGGGTGTAAAACTCTTTAAAATCATCAATGGTTTGGGACATAAAATCTATCTGTCCATTTGCCTCTTTTACTTTCTTCTCTAAATATTTGTCATCTAAACTTTTGTGTTTAAAAGCATCTTCAATGTTCATCACCGTATAAGAGAGATGCGTTAAAGGTTGTCGCCATTGGTGGGCGATATTGGCTATCATCTCCCCCATTGAGGCGAGTTTACTTTGGTGAACGAGTAGCTCTTTTTGTTCTGCTTTTTCATCATTTATCATTTTGATTTTATAAGAGAGGGCAAAGGAGAAAAATATCGCTTCGAGTGCTGTTCCAACAAAGAGGGGATTTACAAAAAACTCAAACTTTAAAAAAGCATCTAAAAATAGTGCCAAGACTAAAAATACCCACCCAAAAAGATAGAATAAAGCTGGTTTAAAGCCTTGTTTTAGCCGTTTAAAGGCTATGTAGATGTAACTTAATGCCATAAAAGGTAAAAGATTATATTTAAAAATAATTGAAACATAAAAAATGGAAAAAAATGCATCAATAGCAATCATCGCCATATAGATGTTGAGTAAAAAATTTAACTTTGGGGTATGGATTTTAGTGTCAAAAAAAGTTTTACTAAAAAGAGTGGTAAAAAAGATAGCAAAAAGTGAACAAAGAGAATAATAAGTCTCACTTCGTGCCAATGAAGAGTTTACAAAGTTTAAAATTCCCATCATATTAAAAAGTACAAGTGCAATGCCAAATTGCATGAACATATAGTAAAGAAATGATTTGTCTTTATTGTAGTAGTACATCGCTCCATTGTAAAGTCCTGCCATAAAAATAAGCCCAATAATAACGCCTAAAGAGAGCAGAACAATCATTCCTTTTCCCAATTCATCATAAAAATTATTTTTGCTAGTTATGGCTAAAAAACGGTACGAATGCTCATAGGGTGCTGGAGATAGTTTAAAATAATAGGCTGAACTGTCTATGCTAGGGTCATAAGTAAATTTCAACTGTTGTGTCTTTCCAACATGAAACATATCAACATTTTGTGTTACGCTTAAGCTATGTTCTACAATTCCCATATCACCATAGGTGACAACAAACTCTCCCTTTGGAAAATGCTTGTCAAGTAGCACACGTAACCACAAAGTTTTGTTTTCTTCATTAAATTTTTCCCCTTTAGTTAAAGGCTTAAATTCTTCATCATAATCTTTAATATTTGCCATGTTAATCTTTGGATTATTCATTTTTAAAAGAGAGAGTGTCACATTTGTCTCATGGAACATTCCCTCTTTATTGCCCTCTTGATGTATGACGGTTTCATTAAAAAGCTCAAAACTCAAAACACTTCTAGCCTTTTGGATTGTTTCGATTGCTAGAAGTTGAGAGAAAGTAAAAAGTATTAAAAACGTTAAAAATAGTATCTTTTTCATCTTTAAACTTTAAACGCTACTCTATGAGGCTTTTGAAACCAAAAGAAATAGGCTAAGTAAAAAAACAAGCCCACAATGTAAAGCCCCAATCCCATAAAAATAAACGCCAAACTTAGCACTTTCTTCTCTCCAACAACACAGGTTGAAGTTAGCTCTTTAATCTCGTAACCATTTTGTAAAAGCATCTGCTCAAAATGTTCTATCTTTTGCGTGTCTGTGTAGTTACTATTGTTAGAAGTTTCACTTTGAAAATTGTCAAATATGGCTTGATACTCTTTTTTGGTTCGCTTCTCTATCACAAAATAGGTATAAAGCCCAATGGGAAAAAGAAACATCATTATGATGGTAGTCA
>JALSHP010000078.1 GCA_026982175.1 Campylobacteraceae bacterium | reverse complement strand
GTTAATCACAAACTTAAATGCAACAATGCTTTACAAAGGTATTTTTGCAACGCTTCCTTTGTGGGTAAAAAAATTGATGGCATTGAGAAATAAAATTGTCTCTTTGTTTGGTTTAAAAGTAGTCACGGACAATGGGGAACGCTTGTTTGAAGTTGGCAAAAGAGTGGGGATGTTTCATCTCTATTATCTATCTGAACAAGAGGTAATAGCAGGAGAAGATGACCGACATCTGAACTTTAGGGTTTCAGTCTTAAAAGAGCAAGAACGGGTTATAGTTACTACGCTAGTGCAATACAACAATGGGTTTGGAAAATTTTACATGAGCCTCATTAAACCCTTTCATAAACTGATAGTTCAGCTGATGATGAGACGATATTTTAAAAAATTAAAAAAGGAGAAAAGTAATTATGCAAGAACAGAGTATTAAAGAACAATTAGATGAGCTTAAAGGAGGTAAAAGTATGAGTTTAAATCCTATTTTAAAAAAACAAACTTTTGCTTGGATGCTATTTTCTATAAGTATAGCACTGACAATTATAGATAATTTTTTTAAGTTGGATTACTCCTCTTTGGTTGGTGGTTGGGATATTGTAATGATGCTTTTACTTACGACTCCTTTGGTCTATTTGGCTTGGAAAAAAGAGTTGAAAAACCCCCATATTATTTGGTTTTTTCCTCTTGTGTTGTTGATGATGTGGGATATGTTTTATTATAGTAATGACTTAGTACAGAACTTTCTACCTTTTTTATTTTATTTATTGGTTGTTGTACTTTATGTAAACTCTATGCATAGCGTTCACTCTTTTTATCAAACGCTTTTACCCCGTTTTGAACTGGCTTTTAGGGGCTTAAGATATATACAAAGTTTTTTAGAAGATTTATTTGTAGCCAATAATGATAGAAAGATTTATGGTCGAATTTTTATGGCAATAGTTATTACTGTTCCTTTTCTTTTGGTGTTTGTGGCACTGCTTTTTTCAGCAGATGAAACTTTTAAAAATTTGCTAACAAATATGTTCAATTTTAACTTTGGTTTTGAGATGAGATATTTTTTAACGCTACCTCTTTATTTTTTACTCTATTTACTTCTTTTTATTTACGGATTTTCTAACCATAAAGAGAGAAGCACTATTACTGAAACGAATGCTTTGGACATGCTTATTATAGGTATATTTCTAGGAATGATAAATCTACTTTTTTTACTTTTTATTGCCGTTCAATTTCCATTTTTATTTGGAGAACCAAATTTACCTGCTCACACAACTTTAGCACAGTTTGCAAGAGAAGGCTTCTTTCAACTCATGATGGTTATGGGCATTGTCTTGGTGATTTTTCTGTTTATTATGAGACGATTTGAAGGGGAAAAAATAGCCACTATCTTACTTTGTGGATTGTTGTTGCAAACGATTATAATGGGATTGGTCTCACTTAAAAAAATGTACCTTTATCAGAGTATTAAAGGGGCAACGGTGATGCGTTACTATGTTGAGTGGTTTGATTACTTTTTATTAACAGTTTTACTCTTAGGGGTTCTGTTCTTAGTTAAAAAAGTAGATTTTAGAAAACTGCTAAATATGGTGGCTATTTTGGGCTTACTGACTTTTGCTTTGGTTATCTCTTTAAATGTAGAGGGAATGGTGGCTTCACATAATATTGAGAAGTTTAAAAATACGCCTAATGCCTTAGATAAAAATGCAATTGAGAGATTGTCCATGGATGCCTTACCTGCTATTCAAGGTAGTAGTTTGAAAATCATTTATAGCTATAGTGATAAGAGAGATTGTTCACGCTTCGTAAGTTATCACTATGGTTACTGTTCAAATTTGAAAAAGTATGGCACAAAACAGTTTACAAAGTATGAATATAACTCGTACTATGAAGATAGAGACAATATACCGATGCCTGTTAGGGTTAAAAATCAGTCTGTTTCAACTATTTATATAAAATGTGCAGGATGTCATGGACTCAAAGGGGAGAAACCTGCTTTAGGAAAATCAGCTCTTATTGGAGGTGAGAACAATCTTGTGATAGCCCAAAAACTTTTTGCCTATAAAAAAGGAGAGCTTAATCTTTATGGCATGGGAAATTTAATGAAAGGACAAGTCTCATCTTTGAGTAGTAAAGATATTAAAGATTTAGCGTTTTACATAGAAATGATGGGAAAAGAAAACAATGAAAGCAAATAAGTTACGCATACTCCTACCTCTAAGCTTTTTTCTTTTCATAAGCTTCATCATCTACCTAGCTGACACAGCAAACCATAACTTTGCATTTAGGCTTGTTGGTCACATACCTTATGGTGATAAGTTTATGCACGGATTGGTGTATGGGGTGATGGCATTGCTCTTAAACTATGGACTCAATTTTAAAAGTAAAAAAATCTTTGGCTTTAACTTACAGATAGGGGCGATGATTGTTCTAACCTTTGCAGGACTAGAAGAGATTACCCAATATTGGTTGCCAAGTCGTACTTGTGACTTTTTTGATTTTGTGGCAGATACCATTGGCGTGACGCTCTTCTCTTTAATTATTTGGGGGAGAAGATGAAAATACTTATCATAGGTTCAACAGGCTTTATTGGAAAATCTATTTACAACTTTTTAAAACGTGATAATGATGAGGTAGTAGCCTCAACACGACAACTCATAAACTTTTCTTGTTTACAAGATGACAAAGAGCTTGTCAAAAAACTACAAGGTTTTGATGTGCTGGTGAATGCCGTGGGGATTATTGCAGAGACCAAAACACAAACTTTTGAGCAGATGCACACCATCGCACCGATTATTCTGTTCGATGCTTGTAAAGAGGCAGGGGTTCAAAAAGTTATTCACATCTCTGCTTTGGGAACACAAAAGGGGACAACACTTTATCACACCTCTAAAAACAGAGCTGATGAATACTTAAGAGCGAGTGGTTTGGAGTATGCTATTTTGCATCCGTCTATTGTCTATGGTGATGATGGAAAGAGTACAGCACTCTTTCAAGCCTTGGCAATGTTACCTCTGTTACCCATCATTGGCGATGGACAACAGGTGTTACAACCCATTGCCTTAGAAGATTTATTGGTAACGGTTAAACGTGCCATTAAAAGTGAAGAAAAAATCATAGAGCTTGACTTAGTAGGAGCAAAAAGTATGAGCTATGAAGAGCTACTCCAAGGCTTTCGTACTTGGCTTGGATTAAAGCCTACTAAGTCGGTCTCTGTACCTACTTTTGGTACAGATTGTCTTGGTAAAATACTTGATGAACCAACGGTGAGTTCAGCCAATATTCAAATGCTAAATGAGGGAAGTGTGGCTTCAGTTGAGCCATTGAAAAAGTTTTTAAACTACACTCCTGCGAGTATGCAAGAGCGACTCTTTTGCCTTAAAGCACACAATGCCCAAAAGCTTTACGCATCGCTTTACTTTATGCGACCACTTTTACGTTTGGTACTTGCTTTTGTATGGATTTGGTCAGGGGTGGTCTCTGCTTTTCTCTATCCACAGCCTTTAGCTTTGGAGCTTTTACACGAAGTGGGTGTGCCTGTGGGGCTAGATATTCCTCTGCTTTATTTGGCTTCATTTTTAGATATTAGCATAGGCATTTTAACGCTTATTGGCTACCGATTACAAACAATGCTAAGTTTACAAATGCTTGTCATAGCCGTTTACACTTTGTTGTTAAGCTTCTTAGCCCCTTACCATTGGTTACACCCTTTTGGACCTGTGTTAAAAAACTTACCTTTGTTGGTGAGCATCTACATCTTAAGCCGTTTGGAAAAATTTAGATGAGTTATGAATTTTTAATATTTCTACACATCGCCTCACTCCTCTTACTCTTAGGGGTAGGTGGAGGTTCTGCCTTTTACAAATTTATGTCCGATAGGTCGAAAAATTTAGAAGTGATAGTCCACACTAACCAAATGGTAGTCTTAGCCGACTGGCTCTTTACTACCCCCTCGGCAATAGTTCAGCCACTTACAGGGGTGATGCTTATGAATATGCTTAACATCTCTTGGAAAACTCCTTGGTTATTGGCTTCTATGGTGCTTTATGTTTTTGCAGGGATTTTGTGGCTCGTGGCTGTTTATTTGCAGATACGCATGAAAAAAATGGCGATTTTAGCTCAAAAAGAAGAGAAACAATTAGGGCAAGAGTACTTTAAACTTGTGAACTATTGGATTGCTTTAGGCGTATTTTCATTTTTAGCGATGGCTGGGGTGTTTGTTTTGATGGTTTTTAAACTTTAGTTGAGTTTTTATGTTTAATTATAAGCAAGGTTAGAAGTAATGGGTCTATTTTGAGTGGATAAGTAGTCATAAATTATCTGTTATTAGATACTTTTTTAGTAGAATATGACAAGTCTAATATAAAGAGATTAAATGAAACATAAAATAGCAATTATCGGACTAGGATATGTAGGTTTACCATTAGCCCATGCCTTTTCTAGCAAATATAAAGTAGTAGGTATTGACATTAACCAAGAGAGGATTGATGAGCTAAATGGTGGGTTTGACAGAACACTAGAGTTAAATGAAGTACAAGTGCAAGAGACCATAGCCAATAGAATGAGTTATACCACAAAGATAGAAGATGCCAAAGATTGTAACATCTTTATTGTAACCGTACCCACGCCTATAGACAATGCCAATGAGCCTGACCTTACGCCACTAATTAAATCTTCAGAGGCTGTGGGAGGGGTGCTTAAAAAAGATGACATTGTCATCTATGAGTCTACTGTTTATCC
>JALSHP010000077.1 GCA_026982175.1 Campylobacteraceae bacterium | reverse complement strand
TAAAACAACTCAATGATGCCCTTGTCTATTGTAGAGAAATAGCCATTGGGGGAACAGCTGTAGGAACAGGTCTAAACTCTCACCCAGAGTTTTCAGAGCGTGTGGCGGCTCAACTCAACAAATTTATGGCAAAAGATTACGGTTTTGTATCTCAACCCAACAAATTTCACGCCCTTACAGGTCACGATGCAGAAGTGGTATTAAGTGGAGCATTAAAGGCACTTGCAGCCAACCTTATGAAAATTGCAAACGATGTACGTTGGTTAGCCTCTGGACCGCGTTGTGGTTTAGGTGAAATTGAGATTCCTGCCAATGAGCCTGGGTCGTCTATTATGCCTGGAAAAGTAAACCCTACCCAAGCAGAAGCCATTACCATGGTAGCCGTACAAGTTATGGGAAATGATGCAGCGATTGGTTTTGCAGCCTCACAAGGAAACTTTGAGCTGAATGTCTTTAAACCTGTGATTGCCTACAATGTTTTACAATCTATTAAACTACTAAGCGACTCTATGCGTTCATTTAACATCAACTGTGCTGTGGGAATTGAGCCAATAAAAGACAACATTGAGAAGTTCTTAAACGATTCACTCATGCTTGTAACAGCACTTAACCCACACATTGGATACGAAAATGCTGCGACCATTGCTAAAACAGCTCATAAAAATGGAACAACCTTAAAAGAAGAAGCAGTTGCGTTAGGATTAATGTCTGCGGAAGATTTTGACAAAAATGTCAAACCAGAAGAGATGACATCGGCTAAAAAATAGATTAGCCGATGTAATTAAAGAAAAATAGTACTAGCCACAACTTGGTTCAGTACTATTCTCCTCAACAATAGACTCGATAGAAAAATCATCTTCACTACACCCTCTCTCCTCTTCATTTGAAAAAGTTATGGTAGATGCTTGTAGATATAATCCTAAAGAGATTAAAAGTGCAAAGAGTAGTCTCAACTTCATACGAACTCCTTAAAGAGTGTTATTGTCTCCCCATAAAGAGAGACAATAACGAGTAGATAGATTAAAAATTAACCCATAACCTTAGTTACAGCCTTACCAATTTCAGCAGGACTTACAACAACTTCAACACCAACAGCACTCAATGCATCCATCTTCTCTTTTGCCGTACCTGCACTTCCAGAGATGATAGCTCCTGCGTGACCCATTGTTTTACCAGGAGGTGCAGTTTGACCAGCAATAAATGCTACAACTGGTTTGGTAATGTTCTCTTTGATATAAGCAGCTGCTTGAATCTCTAAATCTCCACCAATCTCACCAATCATTACAATTGCTTCTGTTTCAGCATCATCTTGGAACATTTGAAGAAGTTGTTTGTAGCTAAGACCAATAATTGGGTCTCCACCAATACCAACAGCCGTAGAGATTCCATACCCTGCTTTACATACTTGGTTTGCACCCTCATAAGTCAATGTACCAGACTTAGAAATAAGCCCTACTTTACCTTTTTTGAAAATCATCCCTGGCATAATACCAATCTTACACTCTTCAGCTGTAATAACACCTGGACAGTTTGGTCCAATGGTCATCATGCCGTGTTTTGTAGCATGGGCTTTTGCCATCTGCATGTCTTTAACAGGTGCCCCTTCAGTGATGATAACAGCCAATTCAATTCCAGCTTCAGCCGCTTCCATAACAGCGTCACCCACAAATGCAGGAGGAACAAATACCATAGAAACAGTTGCACCTGTTGCTTTTACAGCATCTTTAACAGTGTTAAATACAGGTTGGTCAAGGTGTGTTTGACCAGCTTTTCCTGGTGTTACACCCCCTACAATTTGTGTTCCATAAGCCAAACATTGCTCTGCGTGGAATGTTCCCTCTTTACCTGTGAACCCTTGAACAATTACTTTTGTATCTTTGTTTACTAAAATACTCATTATTTTTCTCCTTTTGCTGCTGCTACTGCTTTGGCTGCACCGTCACCTAAGTCATCACCTACAATTAAGTTAGCAATGTTGGCATTTTTCAAAATTTCAGATGCTTCTGGTGCATTGGTACCATCAAGTCTTACAATTACAGGTACATTTACATCCGTAATTTTTGTCGCTTCAATAATCCCATTGGCAATTCTGTCACATCTTACAATTCCACCAAAGATATTTACAAAAATCGCTTTTACATTTGGATTTTTAAGAATAATTTCAAAACCTTTGGCAACTGTTTCAGCATTTGCACTTCCACCAACATCTAAAAAGTTTGCAGGTGTTCCACCCATGTAGTTAATGGTATCCATCGTACCCATCGCAAGACCAGCACCGTTTACCATACATCCAATCTCACCATCAAGTGCCACATATGAAAGACCATATTTAGCCGCTTCCATCTCATCTGCATCTTCTTCTGTGATGTCTCTCATCTCTGCAATAAACTTTTGTCTACCAAGTGCTGAGTTGTCAAAGCCCATTTTACCATCAAGTGCAATAAAATCACCACTTCCTGTTCTTACCAGTGGGTTAATCTCAATCATTTCAGCATCGGTGTCCATATAAACTTCATACACAGCAGCCGCAAATTTCATCAGTTTTTTCTGCTCTTCTTTGTCGGTAATTCCAAGACCAAAAATAAGCTCTCTAGCATGAAAACCTTGAAATCCAATAGCAGGGTCAACTTCGATTTTAATGATTTTTTCAGGTGTCTTTTCAGCTACAGTTTCAATGTCCATTCCACCCTCTGTTGATGCCATAAAAATTGGCATTTCAGCAGCACGGTCAAGCACTACAGATAAGTAAAATTCATCTTTAATATCAGCCCCATCTTCAATGTAAACTTTGTTTACTTTTTTACCCTCTGGACCTGTTTGGTGAGTTACCAGTTGCATACCAAGAATTTCGTCTGCTAATTCTCTAACTTCGTCTAATGATTTAGCAAGTTTAACCCCACCACCAAGACCTCTACCACCTGCGTGGATTTGAGCTTTAACAACCCATACTGGACCACCTAACTCTTTTGCGTTCTCTACTGCTTGGTCAACAGTTTCGGCGATAATACCTTTTGGTGTTGGTACACCGTACTTCGCGAAGACTTGTTTCGCTTGATATTCATGAATATTCAATGTGGACTCCTGTTTTTTTAAATGTTGAGCTGATTATACGCTTCTGAATGATAATCTTAAATTAATAGTAATATTATTAGAAGTGATTTATGAGGATTGCTTATTTTTTACACAGTAAGAAAAAAAGGAATTTCTTATTTTTTGCTATAAAAAATCTTTAAAATAGAGAAGTTTTCTACCAGATAAATTTTTTATGATTGAGATACTTCTTAAAACTTTCTAAACTCTCCTGTGATGAATCCATGCGAATCGTAGCCCAAACATTCTCTTCCTCTTCCCATGTCTCATGCCAATAAGAGATGGCTTTAAAATGGATGTATTTTCCACTTAAAATTGTCTCAAAAGCATCCTCTAACCATTGGGCTTTATCTCCTACTGGATGATTGTCTGTCACGCCAAACTCTAAAAGGGCAATTGGTTTTTGAATCGATATTTCATTAATGCTCTTATATCGCTCTTTTAAAATTTCAGAAAAACTATCCCAATAATTTTCATTTGGATTTTGAGCCCCATAGAGACTCACCCCAATCCAATCAATATAATCATCTCCTGGATAATAATATTTAGCCCTATTCCACTCTTCATCAGGATTAGCATAAATATCAGCATGAAAAAACCATGTTACATGTTTCACATTTTCATCTCTAAAAATATCTATAATATGTCGGTAAGCATCACGGTATCGTTCTGCTCCATCAAAATAGTTTTTATCTCCATAACCATCTTTCCTATCTTTCCCATTAAAAATACCCGACCAAGAGAACCAATCTCCATTAGGTTCTACGGCAAAATCCATTA
Organism: Campylobacteraceae bacterium; assembly: GCA_026982175.1. GTDB lineage: Bacteria > Campylobacterota > Campylobacteria > Campylobacterales > Sulfurovaceae > UBA1140. The sequence continues at coordinate 869 of JALSHP010000077.1, read as the reverse complement.
AAAGAGGTATGTTATCTTTTTTGGCATCTTTCGCCCATTGTCGCAACGCTTTATCAAATAAACCATCAATAATATTTTGCATCGTAAATCTTGACTCTTTGACATACTGTTGCGTATCACTTCGTGGCATTAAGCGAACAAAAGGAACAATTCCCTTTGCATGAATCTTCCCAATTGCCTCTTTAGGATAGAGAATTCCATTGTACCAATTTTGAGAAAAATATGCCCAAAATGGTTTTTTGTTTATTAAGGCTTCAAAATCCTCTATCCGTTTAGTAGTAACCTTATCTTCTGTACCCCCAAAATCAGGAAAAGCCCCAAAATAAATTTTATCTTCTATTGGTTCTAGTTTCAAAAATCCATTGGAACTTTTAGAACTTGAATCACTGCAAGATATTAAAAATATGATGACAATAAGTTGAAAAATTTTATTTCGTAACATGAGCAAATTATAGCATCTTTACTTAAGATTTTTCACCCCAAAGCCTCCCTCTGCTTCTTAGTCAAACTCTTATAGACCAGTTCATACGAATGGTCTATGAGTTCTTTGACTGTCTCATCATCCACATCACTATCCTCTACACTCACCGTATTCCAATGTTTCTTGTTCATATGATACCCTGCTATCACACCCTCATAAATACTTCTAAGCTCCAGTGCATAGATGGGGTCACATTTTAGATTAACCCGTAAGGGCTTTTTCTCTGAAGTGAGTGCAAATATCTTTTTCTCTATTCGGTAGACGCGTACCTTTTCATCAAAGGGGTAGTCGTAGGTTGTGCCTTGTTTGCTTAGAAGGTATTTGTCTAGTTCTTGAAAAGTCAAAGCGATTATCCACCCATAGGAGAACAAATCTCTATTAGCGTTCC
>JALSHP010000076.1 GCA_026982175.1 Campylobacteraceae bacterium | reverse complement strand
ACTACTAAAATTTATGATTAAATATTCAATTTTTTGGATATTTAATCTAAAAAATCTTTTTTTTCTTAAATTTATTAAAAAATTCTTAAAAAACTATTGTAAAAATTATATTTATCTGTCATAATGGTCATAGTAAAACTCACAAAGAGGACAGATGATGCATCAAAATCTATTAACTAAAACTTTATTAACTATCTCTCTACTAACTTGTAATTTATCAGCTACTAATCTTTGTAGTGGTGATGCTTGTATGGCAGACCTCTCAACACTTAAAATGAACAATAAAAATCTTATGGAAAAAGATATAAAAGAGGATGCTTATGAAACGCTCATCATTGAAAATATGGAAACCATTGTTTTTTCTAAGAGTGCCTATAAAGCTTCTGAAGATGAAGTAATAGAGTATGAATTGTCTCAATTAGCAAAGAGTGTGGAATCGCTTATTTTGGTAGAGAAACCTCTCCCTAGTTCGGACTATTTTTGTGAAGAGAACTTAAAAGTGGTTATGATTGAAGAGAGTGAACAGACCTATATCTGTGCTTAATTTTTTCTTTCTCTCAAAGTGAGCCTTTATGGCTCACGCTACCAAAAAGCCAATTTCTTCTTAAAACTTCAAAAACAAATTTTTAAAAGCATATACTCACACCCATTTTGTTAAAATAATATCAAATAATAAAAACTTACAAAGATAAAGGATAGATGTGAAACAGTACAATGTGGCTGTCGTTGGAGCAAGTGGTGCTGTTGGCGAAGAGCTTTTTAGAGTTTTAGAAGAGGTCAAGTTTCCTGTGGGAGAATTACTCCCTTTAGCATCAGCCAATTCAGCTGGAAAAGTGATTGAGTTTATGGGAGATGAATATCGTATTGAAGAGCTAACCGAAGAGGTATTTCAAGGACGTAACATTGACATCGCTTTTTTCTCTGCTGGTGGGAGTATCTCTGAAAAGTACGCAAAATATGCCGTAGAGAGTGGTGCTGTGGTTATTGATAACACTTCACACTTTAGAATGGTAGACAATGTACCTTTGGTAGTACCAGAAGTGAATCCACAAGACATTGAGCTTTGGGAAGATACAGGGATTATTGCAAACCCTAACTGTTCTACCATTCAGATGGTACAACTGCTTAAACCTCTTCATGACCTCTATGGTATTAAAAGAGTAGATGTTTCAACCTATCAAGCTGTATCAGGGGCTGGAAAAGCAGGAATGGAAGAGCTTGTGCAACAAATGCAAGACTTCTTTGCCTTTAAGTTGGGAGATTCTAAAGCAGAAGCTTTTGCTCACCAAATTGCTTTAAATGTTATTCCTCATATTGATGTTCCCCAAGAAAATGGTTACACCAAGGAGGAGATGAAAATGGTTAATGAGACCAATAAAATTATGGATTCAGAGTTTGCCGTGAGTGCCACTTGTGTCCGTGTTCCTGTATTGCGTTCTCACTCTGAAGCCATTACCATTACTTTTGAAGAGGGTGTTGATGTATCTGTTGAGGAGGCACGTAGGGTATTAGGTGAGTTTGAAAATGTAACGGTCATAGATGATATTGAAAACAACCAATACCCAATGCCAATGATAGCAACGGACACCGATGAGACCTATGTAGGGCGTATTAGAAAAGATATTTCATCGCCTAATATTTTACACATTTGGGGAGTAGCTGACCAAGTGAGAGTAGGGGCAGCGACCAATGCTGTGCGTATTGCTCAAAAGTGGATAAAGTTGGAGGCTTAAAATGGCAGAACATATAGAGAATGAAATGAGTGAGCGTGAACGCTTAGATAAACAAAACAATAGTCTCATTGAAACCCTCTTTGAGGGGGCTATTTGGCGAAGTCGTTTTATTGTTATTTTAGCGGTTATCTTTGGTTTGCTAGGGGCAGTTATCTTATTTATAGTCGCTTCATTTGACATCGCTTCAGTCGCACAATATACCTATGGTGGTCTTTTCGCTCATCCTCATCCAAAGGATTTTCATGAAAATATCGTTGCGGCAATTATTGGAGCAGTTGACCTCTATTTAATTGCTGTGGTAATGTTTATCTTTTCATTTGGATTGTATGAGCTGTTTATTTCAGACATTGATGAAGCATCAGGTAATAATGGAAGTCAAATTTTGGCAATTCATTCACTTGACCAACTCAAAGATAAGATAGCCAAAGTTATTGTGATGGTGTTGGTAGTAAACTTTTTTCAAAGAGTATTACATACCAATTTTACAACCCCTTTAGAGATGTTATATTTCGCATTGTCAATTATGGCATTGGCTATAGGGTTAAGTTTTTTAAGTAAGGTAGGGAAACATTAATGAGTAAAATTTTCGTAGATGCTTGTTTAGGCAAAGAGACCCCATACACTCCTGTATGGATGATGAGACAAGCAGGTCGATATTTGCCAGAGTACATGAAAGTAAGAGCCGAGGCAGGGGACTTTTTAAGCCTTTGCCATAACCCTAAAATGGCTGCTGAAGTAACCCTTCAACCATTGGACATTGTAGGCGTTGATGCTGCTATTTTGTTTTCAGATATTTTGGTCATTCCAGATGAGATGGGCATGGATTTGTCTTTTGTTAAAGGAGAAGGTCCAAAATTTTCAGACCCACTTACTTGCCAAGTAGATTTAGACAGATTAATTGGGGGAGAAGAGGCTGCCTCTAAACTCACTTATGTCTATGAGACAATTAAGCTTCTTAGAACACAACTTGATGAGCGTGATGATAACATAGCACTCATTGGATTTACAGGTTCACCTTGGACATTGGCGACTTACATGATAGAGGGGCAAGGAACTAAAACCTATAATCTATGTAAAAAGATGATGTATTCTAATCCCGAGCTTTTACATAATATTTTACATGAAGTAACCCAAGTCGTAAAATACTACATGGAAAAACAGATAGAAGCAGGAATTGATGTCGTTCAAATTTTTGATTCATGGGCAGCCGCGATTGAACCAGGGGTTTATGATGAATTTTCATGGAAATACATGGTTGAGATTTGTGACCATTTAAAAGCTAAGTTCCCAGATACGCCAATTATTATGTTTCCAAAAGGTATTCCTGCATTTATTGAGCGTGGTTTAGTTTACGGAAACTTTGATGTCTTTGGTGTCGATTGGGGAACACCTATGGCATTGGCAAAAGAGTATTTGGGTGACAAATATGTACTCCAAGGAAATATGGAGCCTTGCCGTCTTTATTCAAAAGAGGCAACAACGCAGTGTGTTGAATCATTAGCAAACACAATGAAAGAGGGAAGACATATCTTTAACTTAGGTCATGGAATTTTACCAGATGTGCCTGTGGAGAATGCCATTCACTTTGTAAATGAGTGTAAAAGAGCTTCTAAAAGAGGCTAATATTTTAAAACGCTTATCTGTGAGATAAGCGTTTTCTCTTCTATTTTAATGCAAAAAAAATCTTATAAGCAAATTCATAAAAACATTTTAACATGGTATAGTCAATATGGACGTGTAACGCTACCTTGGCGTAATACGCAAAGTGCTTATGAGATTTACCTTTCTGAAATAATGTTACAACAGACCCAAGTTAAAACGGTATTAGAGCGTTTTTATTTTCAATTTTTAGAGAAATTTCCCACTTTAAAAGAGGTAGCCAATGCTTCTGTAGATGATGTTTTAAAAGCATGGGAGGGTTTAGGCTACTATACTCGTGCTAGAAACCTACATAAAACAGCACAAGATACACAAGGCATACTTCCTAATAATGCCCAAGCTTTAGAACAACTCTCAGGCATAGGAAAATCAACTGCTCACGCTGTGGCATGTTTTGTTTTTAATGAACCTTTGCCCATTCTTGATGCCAATGTAAAACGCATTCTTTATCGTTTTTTCGCTGTTAAAGAGGCTAACGATAAAAAGCTTTGGGAGATGGCTTATGCACTCTATGACATAAAAAATACCTACATCTACAACCAAGCCATGATGGACATTGGCTCTCTCATCTGTACGCATAAAAATCCTCTTTGTGAGCAATGCCCTTTTTTCTCTTTGTGTCAAGGAAAAGATGAACCTTTACTTTACCCTACTAAAAAGAAAAAAGCTAAAAAGCCCATACGAAAACGCACTTTAGTTATTTATCATCAAAATAACCAATACGCCTTAAATAAAAATGATGAACGACTACTCTCTGGACTTTGGGGTTTTAAACAAGAAGAAGCGTTTAACATAACTAAAAATATGACAGAATTAGGAGACTTTAAACAACACTATACACATTTTACTTTAGAGGCAAAGGTAGTATTAGTTAAAAATAAAGAGCAAAAAAAGTATTTTACAATAGATGAAATTCATGATTTAGCTTTAAGTGGAGCAGACAGAAAAGCTTTGGGGCTTTTGGAAGCCCATTTAATCTAACAGCATTCTTGTGAAATTAAAGAAATTTAAGCTATAATCATACATTAAAACATCACAAATATCAAAGATTTTTGAGATAAGATTTTTAACATTTCACTGTCTCACGACTATAAAGTTTAGTTTAAGTTTCAGAATGGCTATTTCTCGGTATCAATAGCTATTTCACATTGACCCGATATAAAGGGGATTGAAACTTGGCAGTTTCTCTTGACTCTCTTAACAGCGTATATTTCACATTGACCCGATATAAAGGGGATTGAAACCTAATATGCCCTCTTGTGGCTCACTATCGTTAAATGTATTTCACATTGACCCGATATAAAGGGGATTGAAACTAATCATTAATCCCATAATCAATCCTTTAATCTTTATTTCA
>JALSHP010000075.1 GCA_026982175.1 Campylobacteraceae bacterium | reverse complement strand
CTCTTTACGTTTTTTCTCTTGGTTTTGACGCGTTTTTTCATAGGTCTCATCGCTAAGAGCTAAGGTCTCTTCATACTTTTTGCTATTGCCTTTGACAATGTGTAAAGATTTACGCTGAATTCCCATTGTGTGGGTCGTTACAGCATCCATAAAATCACGGTCATGGGTAATGAGTATGACTTCACCATCAAAAGTACGAATGAACTCTTTGAGCCAACGCAAAGAGAGTAAATCAAGATAGTTGGTTGGTTCATCAAGGAGTAACATGTTGGGTTCAGTTGCTAGAAGTTTGGCTAGATTAATACGAATTTGATAGCCACCTGAAAAGCTCATGGGGTCTTTTTCTAAATCTTCAGCAGAGAAACCCAATCCAAAAAGGATTTTTTCTATCTTGTAAAAGTTGTACTGCTCCTCTTCACTTAAGATTAAAGAACACTCTTCACGCACGGTTTTTTCTGTAAAAATTAAGTGTTGTTTGAGTGTGCCTATTTGGTAGTTTTTAGGAATGAGTACCTCTCCCTCATCGTGATGTTCTTCACCTAAGATGATTTTAAAAAGTGTTGATTTTCCTGAACCATTACGCCCTATGAGTCCTACTTTTTGATTGCTGTTCATCTGAAAGTTTAGGTTTTTAAAAAGGGTCTGTTCCCCAAAGCTTTTTGAGAGGTTTGTTAGTTGTATCATGGTTATTCCGTTACTGTTTTTAATTACTTTTCTGGCAAGAGAAGTAAATTACTACTCTTATTTAATAATTTTTCTATATCTTTAATATAAATATCTTTACGTTTATTGTCAATCACTTCATCGGCTTCTAGCTCTTTTAAGTGGCGTTCTACTACATGGCGAACGGTTCCTATGAGTTTGGCTATCTCTGTCTTTGAAAGGTTTTGAAGTAGTTGAAAATGTTGTGGGTCTTGTGGGTTAATATTTTGAATAAGCAGTTTAGAGAGCCGTTCAGAGGTACTGTAGAGTGACAAATCACTTGCCAACTCCTCTCTTTGACGCATTTGAGAGGCTAAATAGGGAAAGAAGTGTTGATTGAATTGTTGATTCTCTTTGAGCCATTCACGCACTTTAGCAATGGGGAGTTCTAAGAGTTCGGATGATTCTAAGACTTCATGGAGTAGCTCATGGGGTTTTCCATCGAGTAAAATGAGCGTGTCAAACATATCTCCTTGACGATAGATGCTTAGTGTCTGCTCTTTTGCTGTTTCTAGGTTCATCTGAAACGATTTGATTTTACCACTTAACATAATGTAGAAGTAGTGCTGTAGTCTATCATCTACAAAAGGGGTCTCTCGTTTTTTAAAAGAGACGCGTTTTCCATATTTTAAAAACTCTTTTTCAAAACCTTGATCTAAATCTTGAAAAATCTCAATGTTATGAAACTTCATTAAACTCTATATCCATTTTTATTTTTATTTTTTTATTGTATTGGGTTTATCTAAAAGGTACTCTTAATTTAGCTAGGAGAGGGTTAAAAAAGATTGTTACCAAATTGTTACCATCTCAAACTATAATCAGGTAAGATAGATAGAAAGCGATTTAGAGGAGAATAGGTGTCAAACTTAATAATGGAAACCAAAGATTTTAGTTTTACTTACGCAGGAGTAGATGCTCCTTCATTGAAGAAGATTAATCTTCCAATTGAAAAAAATAAAATCACAGCGATGATAGGACCTTCAGGATGTGGAAAATCTACCCTGCTTAGAGCGATGAACCGTATTCATGACCTCTACCCTGGGAATAAATATGAGGGAGAGATAAACCTTTACGCACAAGGGAATAAGCAAAATATTCTTGATTTGAAAAAAGAGAATGATTTCATTGCACTGCGTCAAAAAGTGGGGATGATTTTTCAAAAACCAACTCCTTTTCCAATGAGTATCTATGATAATGTTGCCTACGGTATGAAACTAGCAGGGGTGAAAAACAAATCCGAACTTGATGGGCGTGTAGAACAAGCCCTAAAAGATGCAGCGATTTGGAGTGAAACCAAAGATAGACTCAAAACTTCAGCTCTGGGCATGAGTGGGGGACAGCAACAGCGTTTGTGTATTGCTAGAGCTGTGGCACTAAAACCTGAAGTGATGCTGTTTGATGAGCCAACATCGGCACTTGACCCCATTTCAACAGGGGCGATTGAAGAGCTTATTGCTGAGCTTAAAAAAGATGTCTCGGTGGTTATTGTAACGCATAACATGCAACAAGCTTCACGTCTTAGTGACTACACGGCGTTTATGTATTTGGGCGATTTAATTGAGTATGATAAGACCGATACAATTTTTATGAACCCTAATGAGAAACTAACAGAAGATTATATTACAGGGAGATTTGGATAATGTTACCACAATATCACGAAGCACGACACAGTGTAAGAGAGAGGGTTATTGAGTTGGTTGAAGAGTTAGCCAAGACAAATGAAGTGGCACTTGAAGCGATAAGAAATAGAAATGCAGATGCATTGGGAAAAGCCAGAAATGAACTCAAAGAGATGGCTGAAATTACAGAAACAATTGACAATGACATTGTGGTAATTTTTGCCAAGTTCACGCCTGGTGCAAGAGATTTACGTGAAATGGTCTCCTATCTCAAAGTCACCTCTGCACTTAATCGAATTCGTACCTATACCAATAACTATTTGAAAAACATGCAGATGGTTTTAGTTGAAGATTGCGAGAGCATGATAGAGTTTATAGATGACTCTTTACGCATCAATAAATGTACTTTAAATGCTTTTGAGTACACCATTGAGATGCTTAATACCTTTGATGATGACGATAAAATCAAAAAGCTTTCTGCCCAAATTTCTGTAGAGAGTTCTAAAACAGAGGACATTTACTCTATTTTAGAAAAAGAGATGGTGCAACACATGAGTACCAAAAATGAGAGTCCTGAAAATTATTTTAACCTTTTAAAGTTTTTTAGAAAAAATCTCAAAGTTATTGATAGACTTGAAACCATTGCACAACGGGTTATATTTGCACGTATGGGTGGAAAATTGTAGTTTTCTGTTACCCTTTCGTAACTATTTCATGCTAAAATAGTTGCATGAAAACTAAATCAGTAGAAATCGTTGTTATCGAAGATGAAGAAGATATTTTAGAGTTGCTTGAGTACCACTTGCAAAAAGCAGGGTATGAGACCATGGGCTTTCTCTCCACGCAAAATGTTGAACAGTTTTTAGAAGAAGAACAACCCTCCTTAATGATTGTTGACCGTAACCTTCCTGGTTGTGAGGGGAGTGAATTTGTGGCAGAACTTAGAAAGTATGGTTGTACCATTCCTATTATTTTTTTAACAGCAAAAGACAGAGACCAAGACATTGAAGATGGTTTTGAACGAGGAGGTGATGACTACATCACCAAACCTTTTAAACCCAAAGAGTTGCTTTTGCGTGTTCAAGCTCTTCTTCGTCGTTCAGGGGCTATTTCTAATGACAAAATCAAATATCGTGATTTGGTCTTAAACCTACCTAACCGTTCCCTAAGCATTGAAAATAAAGAGATAGAGCTTAGTAATTTAGAGTTCAAACTTCTGCATACTTTTGTGAAAAATCCCAAAAATACCCTTGACAGAGACTATTTAAGAGATGAAGTGTGGGGGGATGATAGCATGAATTTTAATGACAAAACCATCAATGTCACCATGAACCGACTCAAAAAGAAGATAGACCCAACAAGTGAAAAAAAATATTTCATGCCTGTTTGGGGGGTGGGTTATAAGTTGGTGTAGATTAAAAGACTTTTTTAAAGTTGCTTAACCTTAAGCAACTTTGTTCTTCTCGTAAACAATTCTATAATAAACCAAATTGTAGAGGTCTTGATGTTTACATTTCTTAATGTACTCCAAGGCACTATGATTTTGTTCATCTCTTATATAGAGGTCAGCTCCCCTGTTGAGTAGGTAACGCACAATATTAATATCATTGGCTTCAATGGCTCTCATGAGTAGCGTTTTTCCCATAGCATCTTTTAAATTTACGTTAACATGAGCCAAGGTAAAGATGTGCATAAACAGCTCAACATCTTTCACTTCAATGGTCTGAAATAGAGCATGTTTTTTAGGCGTAACCATGAGGTCAATGTTGTATTTGAGTAAAATTTTTACATTATGATGGTTACGATAATGTATCGCCCAGTAGAGTGCATTCTCTCCTGAGTCATTTCGTACTGTTAGATCTATTTTTTTTATTAAAAACTCTTCTAACATAAGGCGTTCTTCTGCCATCTCTAAAACTCGTATGTCTTGATAGTTTTCTCTTCTTGTTGCTCTTTTACTCATTTGTATCCCTTTGTATTTTTATAAATATATTTTATATTAAATTTATAACAAAAGTATAAGATTTATATTACAGAGTGGTAACACTTTTGTGGTGAATTTGTTACTCTTTTTATCTATACTTTTCTTATCTAAAATAAAGGAGAAGAAGATGGAAATTAATTTTATTATTCCAATTTTTTGGACAGTTGTCTTTTTAATCGCTAAACTTATGAGCAAATAGATTATCACGAAAGTGATAAGCCACTTGGCTCTATGAAATTCTTTTTAAATCCCCTTAATATAACGCTCTCTTTTTTTACTTTTTATCTTATCTATCTCTACTAAAATAAAACTGTCCACACAATCTTCAAAATCTTTGTCAATGTTGTAACCCATAAATGAGATGCCTCCCTCTTCACAAAGGTCTGCGTATTGTTTATAGAGTGTGGGAATGCTACAATTGTAGTAGGCTAGTTGGTCTTTTAAAATT
>JALSHP010000074.1 GCA_026982175.1 Campylobacteraceae bacterium | reverse complement strand
ATATCCAAAAGGTCACCACTTCTATGAAGGTATAAAATATACTCTTGTCCTGTTTTTCTATTTATTCTTGACTCTTTAATCCGACCATCAATAATAATATAAACCCAGTTTAGTAAATCTTTAGAAAAAATAATTTCAGATTTTTTTAAATGTAAAATTTCAAATAGACCAACTAACTCTGTTTTAAAATCATCTTCTAAGTCATTAAATAAGATACTGTCATTTAAAACAGTAGCAATATTAAGATGTCTCATTTGTTTCAGAATAAATTCCTCCTTTTAAAAAAAATTTTGTGAAATTATAGCAAAGAAGAGAGATACTAATCAAAAATGTATTAGAATGCGACTAAATTAAATAGAAAATAAGGAATTCAAATGGTAACAGTTGATTTAAAAACAGAGCATAAGCTCTATGATGAGAGTGCTGAACTTGGTGGTATTAACTATCAGGGTCATGGGGCGACCTTTTTAAAAAATGATTTAAGCGAAGCCCTTTTTTATTGTGAAGATTTAGACAGAGAAGAGATTCAAGAGCTGTTTAATAAACCCGATGAGTATTATTTTGGAACGTGTAACTTAGAGTGGCAGTTTATACAAGGTGCAACACTTGGTAGAGGTAAACAAGCAATGTGGTTTGCAAAATACTTTAAAAATGGTTATTACGAAGAGCCATTTGAATAAGGGTAACAAGATGAATAAAGTAGGTTTAGCACTTGACTATAATAACATTTGTAAAGATTACAATACTGTTTATTTGGATAGAGACAACAACGACCGTGACACCGTAGCGTGTATGGTTAAGGTTATGGATTTCTTTAAAACGTTTTTTAATGACTTAATGCAAACCTTTAACTATGAACTCTATCGACTCAATCAACCCAATCCTTTAGAGTTGAGAGAGATTGTAAAAAAACGTTTCTTTTTTTACTCTTTAGAAAAAGAGATATTGGCACAAACTTTTGTTTTTCAAAAAGAGAAGATGGCTTATGGTGGTCTTTCAGAATGGGTAGTTAAGGGTGAAGATAGCCTACTCATCCAAAATGATGATGAGGGAGAAGGGGTGATTTTTTACTTCATAGAAAACTCAGAAGTACATAAATGGTTACTAGAAAAGTTAAGCGATTGCTCTTTAGATGAGGTTCCTTTTGAAGAGGCTTAAGATAAATAGAATAAAAATTAAAAAATAAGGACAAAAAATGGCTGAAGAAGCAAAAACACAAGAAGCACCACTAGATGAAAATTTTTACAATAGAGCAGATGGCTTTATTAACTTAGCCAATCAAGCCGTTACCGATGAAGAAGCAACAGCAGGGCAGATTGCAAACTCTTTTATGTTTGCCGCTTCACGTTTTAACGCATGGGTTACAGCAGCAGGTTATCAAAAAGGTGAAGATTTAGCCAAAGAGAAAGAGGCAATTTTAGAGTTTTTTACAGAACAATATAGATTAATGCTTTCAGAAAATATTGACTCGTATGTTACGAATTTTAGTGAATATTTAGGGTATTCTAAAGAGAATTTTAAAAAATAAGAGAAAAATTATTTTTTTCTCTTATTGACGTTATTTTTTTTGCGTTTTTTCAACTCTTTAAGATACTCTTTTGCCGTTAGCTCTTTACCTTCAAAAATAACATGGGTTGCAATACCACGTTTACAAAGCTCTTTTGCACCCATCCAATAGTCTTGACCTACCAACATTTGAGCATACTCCTCTTCACTTAAAAAACCTTGTTTGACAATGATGTCATGAAAAAAAGCTTCTAATTTTTTAGAAGTATGTTCGAGACGGGCTTTTATTTCGCCTCCTTTTCCTACTGCACCACCTGCATAGTTATGGTACATAAAATCTGAATAAGGATAGATAACACGTTTATTTGCCATAGAGAAAAGCATTGCACCCATGCTATAGCCTTTGTTATCTAGGTAGGCAACTGTTCGACCATGAAATTTCTCTTGCATGATGTTGTAGAACTGCATTCCTTCGTTAACAAAACCACCACCTGAATCTATCATGAACTCTAAAACATCATGCTCTTTGGCTGATTTGAGCTCATTGAATACAGAGTGCAGACCTTTTTTAAGCTCAAAAAAACGTCCAATATAGACACGGTAACGTGTATGTTTGGGTGAGACTTCAAAGAGCCTTTTCTCTTTATCTACAACTTTTTTTTGTTCAGGTATCACTTCTGAGTAAAGCGTATGTTGTTCACTGCTTAATTCTTTTTTTGTATTAATCATTTATGCATCCTGTGGTAGATAAAATTTTTATAATTATTATAGCGTAGATTTGGCTCTATGCTATAATATAGCGGTTAGTTACTTTTGCTTTTTAACAAATGTCTCAATTCGGCTAATCCCTTTTTTGATGGTCTCAATATCTGTAGCATAAGAGAATCTAAAGTACCCTTCTGCTCCAAAACCGACACCTGGGACAACGGCTACTCCTTGGTCTTCTAGTAAATCTTTACAAAACTGCATGGAGTCGTTTGAGACCTCTTTAATGTTTACAAAGAGATAAAAAGCACCACTTGGTTTAACAACTGAAAGTCTATCTACTGCATTAAAGAGCTTGGTGGCTTCTGCACAACGTGCTTCAAAAGCAACTCTCATCTCTTCTACTTTTTTATCAATTGTTCCATCAAGCCCTGTAATGGCTGCCTCTTGGGTAATGGAGTTGATGTTTGAGGTACTTTGAGATTGTAACTTGTTCATGGCAGCAATCAGTTCCGTATGGGCTGAAGCCATGTACCCAAAACGCCAACCTGTCATGGCCGCTGATTTGCTTAAACCATTAACGGTAATAGTACGTTGAAACATATCATCAGAGATACTAGCCGTTGCGACAAACTCTGTTCCATCAAAGACCAGTTTTTCATACATCTCATCTGAAACTACTAACACCTCTGTTCCTTTAAGAACCTCTGCCAAGGCTTCTAATTCGGCTTTAGTATAAACGGCACCTGTTGGATTTGAAGGTGATGTTAAGATAAGCACTTTTGTTTTAGGGGTAATGGCACTTTTAAGCTGTGAAGCTGTTATTTTAAATCCTGAACTGTCATCGGTATCAATAATAACAGGAACGCCACTGGCATACTTAACAAGCTCTGGATAAGTTACCCAATAAGGAGCGGGGATAATTACCTCATCACCCTCATCAATGAGTGCTTGAAAGAGATTAAAAAGGGAGTGTTTAGCCCCATTATTGGTCTGAATCTGATTGGGTGCATAAGTTAAACCATTCTCTCTTTGGAGTTTGTCAGCTACGGCTTGAAGCAGTTCAGGAGTACCAGGGACAGCAGTATATTTTGTTTGTCCAGCATCAAGTGCCTTTTTGGCTGCATCTTTAACAGCAATAGGAGTATCAAAGTCAGGCTCACCTGCTGAAAAAGAGATAATATCTTTTCCCTCAGCCTTAAGTTCTCTAGCAAGAGTGGCAATAGCAATAGTGAGTGAAGGTGAGAGTGTTTGAATACGTTTTGAAAGCATGAAAATTGCCCCTTTAGTTAAAGTATGAAAATCTTGGAATTATACATAAAAAATTTACTACATTGACTTAATAAAGGTGGCATATATCTCTTCTAATTCATGGTCATCTTTGTCCATGAGTTTTAGGTTTCCTGTTTTCACACTCTCTTCTAAAACAGCAATACGTTTAATGAGATAGTGAAAAATCTCTTTGTTAACATCGGGTAAGATGTTGTGGCTAAGGGGGTCTAAGCCTTTTTCGCATTTAAGAATACGTGCAGGTACACCTACTGCTGTGGCACAACAAGGTACATCTTTAATGACCACAGAGTTTGCTCCGACTTTACAGTCTGAACCCAGCGTAATATTTCCTAAAATTTTTGCACCAGCCCCAATGACAACACCATTTTCGACTGTTGGGTGACGTTTTCCATGAGAGGTACTCACCCCTCCTAAGGTCACTTGTTGATAGATAACCACATCATCGCCAATAATTGCTGTCTCTCCAATGACTACTCCTGCACCATGGTCAATGAAGACACGTTCTCCAATTTGGGCGGCAGGATGAATGTCAATGGTGGTGACCAATCTTGAAAATCCTGAAATAAATCGTGGTATGAAGCGTAAGCCTCTTTTGTAAATGGCATGTGCAATACGGTGGTAAAACAATGCCCAAAGACCAGGGTAGTTAAAGAATAGTTCAAACTTTGAATGCAATGCAGGGTCATTCCGTCCCACATTACAAAAGTCATCTTTAATTTTTTTAAAAAGGTTCAAGCGTCATCCTAAAATGTAATAATTCTTATTAAGATAGCTTATTTTTCTTAAATAGAGTTGACTCACTTAACCAATTTGTTTTAAAATCTTATCTAGGAGAGAAGTACTCAATAGACGCTTTAAGTAACCCAATAGATAGGTCGCTTTAGTAATATAGTAACGTGGTTTTGGTTTTTCTACCACTATGATTTTGTGAACAACTTTCGCCACAGAAATTGCTTCTTCATTAAAAGGAACTTTTGATTTTTTAGCCTCTAAGCTCTTTGTATAGTAGTCATAAAAAACAGAGTTCTCTATGTTTACATTCTCTTTTAACTTTTGCATGGCATTTTTTCTAAAGTCACTGCTAATGGGACCTGTGTTGAGAAGTACAGGATAAATATTGGTACCTTTAAGCTCTAATCTTAAGGTATCAGTTAGTCCTTCAATGGCATATTTACTAGCATTGTATGAACCTCGACCAAAAAGAGAGATAATCCCTAAAACAGAGGAGTGCTGGATAATTTTTCCATACCCTTG
>JALSHP010000073.1 GCA_026982175.1 Campylobacteraceae bacterium | reverse complement strand
AAGTTCAGCTATTGTTGGTGCAGGTTCAGATGTTGGTGGGGGTGCTAGTATTTTAGGCGTACTCTCTGGAACGGATGGAAACCCAATCTCTATTGGTGAAAATACGCTTCTTGGGGCAAACTCAACTTGTGGTATTCCTTTAGGTGATGCTTGTATCTTAGATGGTGGCTTAGCTATTTTTGCAGGTACAAAAGTAAAAATTGCTCCTGAAGAGTTGGTCAAAATTAATGAAGCAAACTCTGGAATTAATTTAGAGTCTAAGACGACATGGAGAGCTGATGCACTTCAAGGCTTAAATGGTCTTCATTTTAGACAAGATTCTACTACGGGAGAAGTGATTGTTAGAAGAAGTGTTCGAGAAGTGAAATTGAATACTGAACTTCACTAAGATATTTCTTGAGGGATGAGAATCCCTCTTCTTCTTTTTTACTTTTTCCCTTTATGACTTTTTTGTATGTAATTTTTATGGTGGCTTCTTTGTCACTTTTTTTTCTTTGTGTTGGAACAAAGAAGAAAAAGTAACCAAAAAAAAGAAAGTCCAAAGGGCTGACGCTTGTTAAATTATGCCATAAAAAAATGGTGTCATGTATGATGAATTTTTATAAATATAGAGGGAAGTAAAGAAGAAGTGATTTTTTAAAGAAGTGGCGCGGTGGACGAGACTCGAACTCGCGACCCCCTGCGTGACAGGCAGGTATTCTAACCAACTGAACTACCACCGCACCTATAATTTAAAAAATGTAAAAGCTACTAAAAGAGTAAGCAGTTACGTGAGCCGTCTGCTGAAGACAACTTTATGGTGGTCGCTATAAGACTCGAACTTATGACATCTACCTTGTAAGGGTAGCGCTCTACCAACTGAGCTAAGCGACCGAATATTTGTTAATTTGGATAAAAACTTTGGCGACCCCTAAAGGATTTGAACCTTTGTTTTTGCGATGAAAACGCAATATCCTTGGCCACTAGATGAAAGGGTCATCTAAAACCGTAAACAACAAATTAAAATGTTAAAGTGAACATGGTGGTCGCTATAAGACTCGAACTTATGACATCTACCTTGTAAGGGTAGCGCTCTACCAACTGAGCTAAGCGACCGTTAATTTTTTATTTATAGTGGTGACCCTTCATGGATTCGAACCATGGGCCCACTCCTTAAAAGGGAGTTGCTCTACCAACTGAGCTAAAAGGTCATTTTTAGTGGCGCGGTGGACGAGACTCGAACTCGCGACCCCCTGCGTGACAGGCAGGTATTCTAACCAACTGAACTACCACCGCATATCTAAAAACTACTATAAATAATAACGAAATAAATTTCGTGAGCTGTCTGCTGAAGACAACATTTAATACTGGTGACCCTTCATGGATTCGAACCATGGGCCCACTCCTTAAAAGGGAGTTGCTCTACCAACTGAGCTAAAAGGTCACATTCTTTACTCATCTATTCGATAAGTGGACGGAATTATAGCCTATGAGAAAATATATGTCAAGCATTTTTACACAATTTTATAAATTATCTTTTAAAAGTTCAATGGCACGATGGCTTGCTTGTTTTTGTACTGATTCTCGGTCACCTTGAAAATGGTTTAGCTCAACAATGCTTTGATGACTATTTTTGATGCCTATGTAAACTGTACCCACAGGTTTTTGGACTGTTGCACCTGTTGGTCCTGCAATGCCACTAACAGCAATGGCATGGTCTGCCGATGCCATTTTAAGTATGCCATTTAACATCTCTTCTACACACTCTTGGCTTACTGCTCCATGTTCTATGAGGGTTTGTTCTTTGACTCCAAGCCATTGAGATTTGATTTCATTGGCATAGGTGACACATGAACCCATAAGCACCGAAGATGCTCCCGAAATGGCTGTGAATTCAGAGGCAATGCGTCCTCCTGTACAAGATTCGGCAAAGGTAATGGTTTCGTTTCTCTCTTTGAGCGTGTTGATGATATGGATGGTATTTTCTTTAGTGTTATTACTTTTCATGGGTATTATTATACACAAACCAACTTTTAGCTATAATTTCACCAATATTTAACAAGGCATGACAAAATGGAATTTAAAGACACACTATTACTCCCAAAAACAAAGTTTCCAATGCGTGGAAACCTACCGAACAATGAGCCAAAACGTTACCAAAAATGGTACGATGATGGTATGTATGAACAGATGAAAACCAAGCGTGAGGGAGCCAAAAGTCGTGGTGAGACGTTTACGCTTCACGATGGACCTCCTTATGCAAATGGTGATATTCATATTGGTCATGCTTTGAATAAAACACTAAAAGATATTATTTTAAAATATAACTACTTTCAAGGTAAATCGGTGCGAATGATTCCAGGTTGGGATTGTCATGGGCTTCCTATTGAGCAGAAAGTAGAAGACAAAATGGGACGAGCTAAAAAAGAGACGCTTTCGACTGCTAAGTTTAGAGAGATTTGTCGAAGCACAGCTCAAAAAGCAGTTGATGGACAGAGAAAAGGGTTTAAGCAGTTAGGAATTATGGCTGATTGGGAAAACCCTTACATTACTATGGATTTTAAATTTGAAGCGAATATCTACCGAACGCTTTGTGAAGTGGCTAAAAAAGGGCTGCTTGTTGAGCGTCATAAACCTATTTTTTGGTCATGGGCTGCACGAACAGCCTTAGCAGATGCCGAGGTAGAGTACGAAGACAAAGAAGACTACACAATGTATGTAAACTTTGAGCTTTCAGATTTAGCCAAAGAGAAGCTTGGCATTGAGGGAAAAGCTGGTGTGGTTATTTGGACAACGACACCGTGGACGCTCCCTGCAAATACAGGAATTTCACTTAACCCTGAAGAGATGTATGTTTTGGGAGAACATGGTCACATTGTAGCAGAAGCTCGTTATGATGCCATGATAGAAGAGGGTGTTATTGCAGGGCATTCAAGCCGTAAAATTTCAGCCACAGAGCTTGATGGACTTTTAGCAATTAACCCACTTAATGGACGTAGTTCAAAGATTGTTCTAGGCGATCATGTTCTTATGGACGGGGGAACTGGTTGTGTTCACACAGCCCCTGGGCATGGAGAAGATGATTACAAAGTAGGGCTTAAAAATGGGCTTGAAGTGCTTATGCCAGTTGATGAACGTGGGTGTTATGATGAGTCAGTTAAAGGGCTTAACTTACTCCCCAATGCTGATGAGTTTGTAGGAATGCACATTTTTAAAGCCAATGAACCAATTTTAGAGCTTTTGGGCGATGCTTTACTCAAAGTTGGGAAGTTTACCCACTCCTACCCACACTGTTGGCGAACCAAAAAGCCACTCATTTACAGAGCGACTAATCAATGGTTTATTTCAGTAGATGATAAACCCAATGATTCAGAACAGACACTTAGAGCATCAGCACTTTCTTCACTTGATGATGTGAATTTTATTCCTAAAACCTCTGCAAATAGACTCAAACCCATGATAGAGGGGCGACCTGATTGGTGTATTTCTCGTCAGAGAAGTTGGGGTGTACCAATAGCGTTCTTTAGAGTAAAAGCAACCAAAGAGGTGATTTTTGATGAAAAAGTTTTAGATTTTATTGCTAATATTTTTGAAGAAAAAGGAACAGATGTTTGGTATGACATGGAGATTTCTGAACTGCTTCCTGCTGATTACACAGCACACAAAGCTGATGAGTTAGAGAAGATAGAACACATTTTAGATGTATGGTTTGATAGTGGTTCAACATGGAACGCTGTTTTAGAGAGTGGAAATTATGATGCAGGGGAGTACCCATCATCTATTTATCTTGAGGGGAGTGACCAACACAGAGGCTGGTTCCAGACTTCTTTACTTTTGAGTTCTGCACTTAACCAAAAATCGCCTTACAAAACACTCATTACCCATGGTTTCACCGTTGATGCTAAGGGTGAGAAGATGTCTAAGTCTAAAGGAAATGGGGTTGAACCTCAAAAGGTACTTAAACAGTATGGTTCAGAAATTTTACGTCTTTGGGTGGCACTAAGTGACTATCAACATGACCTTAAGATTTCAGATGGAATTTTACAACAAACTGGTGAGCAGTACCGAAAACTAAGAAATACCTTTAGATTTTTACTCGCCAATGTTGAGGGGCTTGAAGCCTTGGTTGAGCCTAGTGAATATGGAGAGCTTGACCGTTGGGTACTTGGTCGTGCCGATGAAGTTTTTGCTTCGGTAAAAGCGTCATTTGATGAGTATGAGTTCTTAAGAGGTTTTGGAACACTCAACAACTTTGTGACCAATGATTTAAGTGGAATCTACATGGACATCACCAAAGACAGACTCTATTGTGATGAAAAAGATGGTTTAATTAGACGCTCTAGCCAATCAGCCATGGTGGTCATTGCAAAAGCGATGATGGGGCTTGTTGCTCCTGTGCTTACTTACACTTGTGATGAGATTTTAGACTATGCTCCTGCCATTTTCAAAGGCGATATGGAGTCAGTATTTGACCTAGTTTATGAGCCAGTTCCAAAAGTAGAAAAAGCCTTTGATGATACGCTACTCAAAGAGGGGCGTGTGAAATTTTCAGAAGCAATTGACAAGCTTAAAAAAGAGAAGCTCATAAAAGCCACGCTAGAGCTTGAAATCGCAGGAGAAGTGAGCATCTTCCCAATAAGTGAAGCCAAAGATTTAGAAGATTGGTTCATGGTCTCAGCCCTTAAAGCTTCTTGTGAAGGTGAACAAGTAGCTTCATTTGAAGTAGAGGGTAAAACCTTTACTGTGCATAAAGCAACATCAGCAAAATGTCCAAGATGTTGG
>JALSHP010000072.1 GCA_026982175.1 Campylobacteraceae bacterium | reverse complement strand
TCCATCTGTTTCTTGCTTGGGAGACTATCTTATAGACCAATTTTTCCATTAGCTTTTTTCTCCAAAGTTAATAAACTTTTTTGCCAAATAGGGAGCAAAGACATAGGCAACAAACAAAGAGACGGCTAATGCCACAGGGACATTTAAGGGAATAGGGGTCATAAATTGCCCCATCATTCCCCCCACAAATGCCATGGGAATCATGGTTAACATAATCGCAATGGTGGCAATATTGGTAGAGGGACCAATCTCATCGGTGGCTTGTACAATTATCTCTGAAAAAGAGAGACCTTTTGATTCTGGTAGATGCATACGTCGATGAATGTTCTCAATGACAATAATCGCATCATCCACAATCAAGCCCAAGGAGAGTAGAAAGGCAAAGAGTGTAATTCGGTTAATGGTCTGGTCTGTCATGTAGGCAATGAAGAGCGTTAGTGCTAAAATCATGGGAACGGCAATGGTGACGACTAAGGACTCTCTCCAGCCTAAAAAAGGGATAAGAATGGCCGCAATAATAAAAATGGTAATGAGCAAATGGTGTACCAACTCGTTTACTGCTTCATCGGCACGTTCTCCATAGTTTCGTGTGACAATGTAGCCAACTCCTTGTACTTGGAGTTTTTGAGCATTGTTCTCCAACTCTTTGAGTGCTTCATGGGTAATGCTTACCGCATTCGTTCCTTTGAGTTTGGAGATGCCTAAGGTAATCTGTTCTCCTGCATCGTTAAAGCTTAATCTGCTCTTTTTCTCTTCTTGATAGGTTAGCAGGGCAGATTGAAAATTTTGTTTGTCATAACTGTACTCAATGGAGGCCAAACTTCTTAGATAGATAGGAGCTCCCATATATTGTGCCACAATAAGGTTTTTTAAATCATCAATATCTTCAATGGCATTCTTAATTCCAAATACGGTTAATTTCCCTGTCGATGAGGTGGTGTCAATTTCAGGGGCATTGGTGGAGATGGAGCGAATGGCTTTGGCAACTTCACCGAGTGAGATGTGATATGCCGAGAGTTTTTGAAGGTCAATAAAGACATTAAACTGTGGTTTTTTGACTCCCACAAGCGTGGTTTTAGAAACATTTTTAATAGCATTAATATCTTGTTGAATTTTACGAATGGTTTTGTAAAGCTTTATGTTGTCAAGCTTGGTATCAGAGTTTTTATAAAAAGCAATGGTTAAAATGGGAATGTCAATGTCAATATCAAATGGTTTGACTAACGGAGCCATTGTCCCTTTGGGCAGTTTGTCCATGTGTTGCATCACTTTGTCATAGAGCTTTAAATTAGAGGATTCCCTATCTTCTCCAATGTAGTATTGAACATTAATGATACCTGCATTGTTCATGGCCGTACCATAGATATGCTCCACCCCTTTAATCTCACGAATACGACGCTCTAAAGGTTTAATGATGACATTTTCAATCTCTTTGGGTGTCGCCCCTGGAATGGCCACCACAATTGAGCCACCACTCACCTGTATCTGGGGGTCTTCCTCTCTTGGCATGATTTGCAAGGAGATGTATCCTAGTAAAATAATGGCAAAGGCAAATACTGGGGTTAAGGGATTAGCAAGAAAGAGTTTTGCCAAATATCCAGCAATATTTTTGATTTTATAGGGTTTCATATCTTTAGTTTAACAAAATAAGGTATAAACATAAGAATAATAAGTTAAGATTAATTTCTAGTTTATTAAAATTTAACTAAAATCATCATCTCCTTAAGTTAAGGCTACAAGGGCATACAATGGACATAGAAATTAAACATATTTTTAGTGGAAAACCACAAACCATTAACGATGGTAAACGAGAACCTTACTTCTCTTCTTATCAAAAGAGTTTAATGACGCGAAGCAGTTTTCTCATAAACAAAGAAGGGCTAAAGGGGGACACTCAAAGTGACAGAGAGAGTCATGGTGGTGAAGATAAAGCCATTTGTGTTTACTCTTTAGAAGATTATGATTTTTTTGAAAAAAGGCATAATCTCCTGCTACCTCCCTCTGCTTTTGGTGAAAATTTTAGCATTGTCGGGGCGAACGATAGGAACATCTGTATAGGCGACCAATTTGCTTGTGGAGAAGTAATCTTTGAAGTCTCACAGCCACGTCAGCCATGTTGGAAAATCTCTTCCATTATGGGAATTAAAAATTTAACCGCCATGTTGGTCAAAGAGCATCGTTCAGGCTTTTATTTAAGGGTTCTACAAGAGGGTGAGATGAAATCTACCGATAGATTAAAACTTATTTCACGCCACTACCCCCAGTTTACCATTGCGTTTGTTAATCAAATTGCATTTAATGCTAAAGATAATCAAGAGGCAATTCAAGCGATAATTAGATGTCCAAAACTCTCTGAAGCCTATCGGGTTTCACTAGAAGAACGCTATCGGCACAAAGAGCAAGGTTTGCAAGAGTGGCAACTAGATTAAAATCGCTTAACATACGCATGACAATAGGGCTTTGAACCTTTTTTTTCATAATGGTCTTGATGATAATCTTCTGCTTTATAAAAAACATCGCCCTCGATGATATTGGTGGCTATTTTTAAACCTTTGCTTTCTAAAATCTTAATGAGTTTCTCAATGGTTTTTCGCTCTTGGGGTGTTTTGACAAAAATAGCTGAATGATATTGCTCTCCAATATCAGGTCCTTGCCCATTGGTTTGAGTGGGGTCATGGATTTCAAAAAATGCTTTGGCAAGGGTCTCATAGCTTACTACTTTTGGGTCATAAATAACCTCAACCGTTTCTAAATGTCCTGTTTTATGTTGAAGCACATCATAGTAGCTAGGATTTTTCATATGCCCACCCATGTAGCCAGAGATGGCATCTTTAACCCCTTTAATAGATTCTAAATGATACTCAACACCCCAAAAGCATCCTCCTGCAAAGTAGGCGTATTTGAGTTCATCATCTTTGGCTTCTTTTTTAAAATTTAAAGAGATAGAGTTAACACAATGACGTGTATTTTTAGGGGTCATTCCTTCACCTTTAAAAACATGACCCAAATGGGCATTACATTTTGCACAAAGAATCTCTGTTCTTCGCCCATCGGCATCAGGTTTATGTTTAATTGCTCCTTTAATCTCATCGTCAAAACTTGGCCATCCACAATGGGAGTTAAATTTGTCTTCAGATTTATACAGAGGTGCATTACATACTTTACAAGTGTAGAGACCTTCTTCTTTGTTGTTTAAGTATTTACCTGTAAAAGGGCGTTCAGTGCCTTTGTTGACAATGACATTACGCTCTTGCTCTGTTAAGTTTTGGAGAGCTGTTGACCAAGGTTTTAGATTGTCGGCACAGAGTTGAATTGTGATGAATAGTGTTAGTATCAATAATAGTTTTTTCATCTGATAATATCCTTTTTGTTATTGTTGCTCTATTATGTTTACTAAGTTTAGCAATATTCTATTAATAAAGTGTGTAAAGATTTAAAATATTTTTGGCTATAATTCGCTCGAAATTTTGCGTATTGCCAAGAGTTTTACGGAAATGACCTACTTTAAAATTATTCTTTTAAAGCAGAAGAGCAGATGCTAGAGCAGGTTAGTAGCCTGACACAAAAATTACTAAAAGGTCTTATGATGAGAAAAGATATTCACCCAGATTACAAAGAGTGTAAAGTTAAATGTGCTTGTGGAAACGAGTTTGAGATTAGAACAAACAAAGAAGAGATGACCATTGATATTTGTAATGAATGTCACCCATTCTTTACAGGTTCTGAAAGAAGCGTTGATGCTGCTGGAAGAATTGATAAATTTAAGAAAAAATACAACCTTTAGTATTTTAAAGGACGCAAAAGGGCAAAAGCCCTTTTTTTGCTACGCTGACGCTGTGTCAACTTCAGCAGTTGGCTCATGCGACTGGTCGCATTTTGAAACTATTTGAGGTTTAATGCTAACATTTATCCCCACTCCCATTGGAAACCCCCAAGACATTACCATTAGAGCTTTAAGAGCTTTTGAAAAAGCCACCTTGTTTTTGTGTGAAGATACACGAGAGACCAAAAGATTATTACGCATTTTAGAAGAGCGTTTTGAATTCACGTACCCTAGTGAAATGGTTGACTTTTTATCTTTTCATGAACACAATGGAGAAGCACGACTTCAAGAGATAGCTTCACGTTTAGAAAAAGAAGAGGTTGTTTACGTATCAGATGCTGGAATGCCCATCATCTCTGACCCTGGTCAAGTTTTAGTGGCGTATTGTCAAACTGAAAATATTGACTATGATGTACTCCCTGGAGGAACAGCGATGGCTACGGCTTACGCTGCTTCAGGGTTTAAAGAAGGCTCATTTACTTTTTGTGCTTTTCTGCCTCAAAAAGGAGGAGAGCGAACTTCAGCACTCATTGAAGTGATGAACGCGAAGAGCAATACCGTTTTTTATGAAGCTCCTCATCGTATAGAAAAACTGATTGGTGAAATCGTCCATATTGATGCCAAAAGAGAAGTCTTTTTTGCCAAAGAACTTACTAAAAAGTTTCAGAACTATTATAGAGGTTCAGCCAAAGAGATTTTGGAAGCGTTTGAAAATGGCACGATTAATCCCAAAGGTGAGTGGGTCGTGGTGATTAAAGCCAAAGAAGAGGAAGCCAAAGCCTTATATGTAGATGATATTTTAGCCTTTGATTTACAACCTAAGGTCAAAGCAAAGTTACTTTCTAAATTAACCAATAAGTCTGTAAAAGAGTGGTATAACGAACTTATTACCCAATAAATAAGTTAACGTAATGGAAATACAGCAAAAAAAGGGTAAAATCTTTTCATGATTAT